>NZ_JBPKJK010000037.1:0-65114 GCF_051756985.1 Saccharothrix sabaoui | reverse complement strand
CACCGCGGGGCTTGTGCCACAACGGGTTCACCGGTGCGGTGCAGTCGGTGACGCACACCCCGCCGCCGCACTGGCGCCGGCGGGCGGGCGCGCTCGCCGCGCCAGCGTCGGCCGACCCGCTCGTGCCGACCCGGGTCACCGCGTCGGTCAGCGCCTCGACGGTCGACCAGGGCCGGACGGTCACGCTGACCGGCCAGGTCACCGAGGAGACCCCGACCGGCGTTGATCGCGCGCCACCGGTTCGCAGGGCATCATCGGAGGGGTGGTGCCGATCATGACGCGACCCGGAACCCCGTTCGCCCTCGCCCCGGAGCAGGAGGTGGGCGTGCCGACCTGGGTCCTGGTCGTGCTGTTCACCTGCCAGGCGCTGGTGGCCGTGTGCTTCTTCCTGCTGGCCCGGCTCGGGGCGAGGCGACGACTGCCCCGCAACGCCTTCTTCGGCCTGCGCACGGGCCCGGCGCGCGACAGCGACGCCGCCTGGGAGCACGTGCACCACCGGGCCGCGCCGTTCGTCCGCGCCGCGTTCGCGGTGGTGGTCGCGGGGCTGGTGGCGATGGCGGCGACGACGCGGTCGGAGGCGGCCTTCCTCGCCGCCCTGCTGGTCCCCCACCCGATCGCCGGCGCGCTCCTCGCCCTCGGCGCGGCGCGCGGCCACCGCGACCTGCCGGCGCGCTGACCCGTCACCATCCACTGTGGATTATCCGTGCTGCCGCCCCACCGCGGTCGCCACACGGGTACTGTCGGATTTGTCAGGTTCCCGACGAGAGGTGCACACCATGGGTCTGTTCGACGCTATCTTCGAGAAGGCCAACGAGTTCGTGTCGGGCGCCACGGGTGCGGCCGAGGGCGCCACCCAGTCCGCGACCGACGCCGCCACGCAGGCGTCCGAGGGCTTCACGGGTGCCGCCCAGGACTTCGGCGCCGACGCGACCGGCTTCGTGGGCGACGCGACGGGCACCGTCGCCGACGTGTCCGGCACCGTCTCCGACGCCTCGGGTTCCTTCACCGAGGCGACCGACGCGGTCACCGACCCGTTCCGGTTCTAGGCGTCGCGGGTCGTGCCGTCGGTGACGGCGGGCACGGCCCGGAGCAGGGGCGGGTCTTCCGGCGGCGGGCGTGGGGCGCGACGAACCGCCGGCCGACCGGGAAGACCCGTCCGTGCCGCACGTCCGCGCGTCAGTAGTCGGCGGCGTGGCTCTCGACGACCCACAGCGTGCCGCCGGTGGGCGAGGAGGACTTCGGTTTGGCGTTGTAGCCGAGCGTGATGAACGTGCCCGGCGAGATCTCGACGCTCGACGGGTTGGCCTGGTCCCCCGAACCGGAGTTGTAGAGCGGCACGACGGTGTTCCGCACCCACGTGGACGTGGGGTTGTCGATCATCATGCCGACCGTGGGCCGGGTGGTCTGCGCCTTGTCGCCGTAGGTGAACAGCACCTTGCCGCTCGCCGTCCTGAGCAGGTGGTGGGAGTTGGCCAGGACGCCGGTGAAGCTCTGGTAGGTGAAGGCGGGCGTGGCGGTGTAGGGGTTCCACCGGGCGACGATGGCCGGTGAGCCGTCGCCGTCCTGCTCCGACCGGACGACCGCGACGACGGTGCTGCCGAACTGCACGAAGCTCGGCTCGGTGTAGGTGCGGCCCGGCGGGTTGTCGTTGGCGATGATCCTGTGCGAGCCGGACACCAGTAGCCGCGGGTCGAGCGTGGCCCGCCAGGTGGCCCGGATGAAGTGCGCGCCGCCCCCGGTCCCGATCGTGTAGACGGGGATCAGGACCTGGTTCACCTGCGTGCCGCTGTCCGCCAGCGCCAGCGCGCCGCCGTGGCTGTAGATGCCGGTGGTGATGTCCGGCGAGGTCAGCTGGACCGGGTCGGTGAAGCGCGTCCACCCCGGCTTCCACACCGAGTAGAACACCCGACCGCCCGGGACGAAGAACGTGAGCACGACGCTGCCGTCGTTCATCCTGCCGAGCTTCGGGTCGCGCGTGTCGAGGCCCGCCATCGTGCCCGGGTCGGCCAGCGCCGGCGCCGGGGCGCTCCACGTGCGGCCGTTCGCGCTGCCGAAGGACAGCTGGATCGTGCCGACCGCCCCGGCGTGCGCGGTGGCCCGGTGCCAGACGGCCATCAGCCTGCCGTCGTCCAGCTTCACCACGTCCGGGAAGCGGGCCTCGTACTCGCCCTCCTCCTGGGTGATCGAGGCGACCATGTCGACCGTCGCCCGGGCCGGCGGAGCGGCGGTGCCCGCCGCGACCACCACCACCGCGGCCGTGAGCGCGAGCACCACCGGTACCCGTCCGTGCTTCACCGTTCGTGTGCCGAACACGCGACCCCCCTCGTCGATTCCCCCTCATGGCGATGATGGTGATGCCACGTCACCGGGGGAAGCGTTCCCGCGAGTCTCACCGGTTCGGCGGACACGGCCCCGTTCCCGATGACGGACGGTGAGGTCTCCCGGTGCCCGTCGGCCCGGTGCCCGTCTGCGGGTGCCGGAGGACAGGCCACGACCGGCATCCAGGTGGCTGATGACCGACGTCGCCGTCGAGCACGACGGCCACTACGACAGCCGCGTCACCCACGACCTCGTCGACTACCGGGTGCCGGCGCCGGGCTGCCCGCCCTCGACCACATGGCGGACGTCAAGCGCCGCAGCCGCGCGGAGGTGGCACGGTTGCGGGAACTGGTGGCGGCGGGACGGGCGGCCGACGCCGGGACCACCGTCGTCTGAACGAGCGGAAGTGGGGTCGGGCACATGTCCGAGGACCGGTACGACATCGCCGGCGGGCAGCGCGCCGCCGAGCAGCGCAGTGACGAGCAGCGCACGGACGAGCAGCGCACCGACGAGCAGCGCACGGACGAGCGGGGTGGGCACGTCGCGGGCGACGTCACCGGGCTGATCGGCCGGACGCCGCTGGTGCGGCTGCGCCGGGTCACCGACGGCGCGGCGGCGGCGGTGTACGCCAAGCTGGAGACCGCGAACCCGGCGGGCAGCTCGAAGGACCGCGCGGCCCTGGCCATGGTCGACGCCGCGGAGGTCTCCGGCGCGCTGCGCCCGGGCGGGGTGATCGTGGAGGGCACCTCCGGCAACACCGGCATCGCGCTGGCGATGATCGGCGCCGCGCGCGGCTACCGCGTCGTCGTGGTGGTGCCCGACCGCTCCAGCCGGGAGAAGCTGGCGGTCCTGCGCGCCTACGGGGCCGAGGTCGTGGTCACGGACGGGATGCTGCCCGTCGGCCACCCCCGGCACGTGCGCTCCATCGCCGTCCGCCTGGCCGGGGAGGTACCCGGCGGGTGGTACGCGGGCCAGTACGACAACCCGGCCAACCCCGACGCCCACTACACCACCACGGGCCCGGAGATCTGGGCGCAGACCCGCGGCCGGATCACCCACCTCGTCTCCGGCATCGGCACCGGCGGCACGCTGACCGGCGCCGGGCGCTACCTGCGGGAGGTCTCCGGGGACCGGGTGCGGGTCGTGGGCGCGGACCCGGTCGACTCCGCCTACGGCGGCGGCCGGGGCCGCCCGTACCTGGTGGAGGCGGTCGGCCACTTCGTCCACCCCGACACCGACGTCGACGTGTGGCCCGCCTCCTACGACCCCTCGGTGGCCCACGAGGTGCGCCGCGTCCCCGACCGGGCCTCGATCACCGCCACCCGCCGGCTCGCGACCGAGGAGGGCCTCCTGGTCGGCGCGTCGGGCGGGCTCGCCGTCGCCGCCGCGGTGGAGCTCGCGCACGAGCTGGGACCCGACGGGCTCGTCGTCGCCGTCGTGCCCGACTCCGGCCGCTCCTACCTCAGCAAGTACTTCGACGAGGACTGGGTCGCCGGCCGCGGTTTCGCCACCGACCCGACCCCCGTGCCCGACACCCCCTCCCCCGCGCCCGTCGTCGCCCACTCGGTCACGATCGCCCACGCCCGCACCACCGCCCCGGCGCACGCGGTGCCCGTGGTCGTGCGCGCCGCGGATGCCGGGGGGCCGGCGAAGGTCGCCGAGGTGATCGGGTCGCTGTCCCCCGCCGCGCTGCGCGACGCGCCCGCGCGGGACCGGGTCGCCGACCACGTCGGGCCGTCCCTGCCCAGCGCGGGCGCCCACGAGCCCGTGGCCGCGGCCCGGCGGCGCTTCACCGCCGACCAGGACGCCCTGGTCGTCGCCCACGACGGGATCGTCGTCGCGGTGCTGCCCCTGGCCGAGCTCGACGCCCACCCCGACGCCGCGACGGTGGCCGACGTGCTCGCCACCCGGACCACCACGGGATGAGGCGCCCCGCCCTGCCTGAGCACACCGCGCCCGGCGTCCGCGGCCTCCCGAGGGAGATCGCGGTGCTGATCGCCGCCGCGCTCGCTCGGCCGCTCCACCTCCGGCAGGAGGGCGGCCGGGTCGCAATCGACGGCCGCCCGCCGGTCCACCACGCTCCGCGCCGAGCTGACTCCCGGGCGCGCCACCGGGGCACCAGCAGCGCCGACACGGCGCCGGAGGCGACGAGCGCGACACCGCCGACCACCCGGAACGCCCACGTGCGCCGCACCGCGCCGGCCGATCACCGCGCCCTCGCGCGCACAGCGCGCGGGCGAACGGGGTGCCGCGGAAGGGGTCGTTCGACCCACGGGCCGTGCGGCCGGCGGGCCGGTCACGCCCGCGCGGGCGGGGCGGCCGTGCTCACGCGCACGACCAGGCGCGTGGGCACCAGGCTCGTCCCCGGCTCCGCGTGCTGCTCCCGCACCTGCCGCAGCACCTGCTCCACGCGGCGCCGCCCACCTCGGTGAAGTCCTGGTGCACGGTGGTCAGGGGCGGGATGAACGACGCCGAGTCCGGGATGTCGTCGAACCCGACGAGGCTCACGTCGCCGGGCACCGTCCGGCCGCGCTCGTGGAACGCGCGCAGCAGCCCGAGCGCCATCTGGTCGTTCGCCGTGAACACCGCCGTGCACGCCGGGTCGACGGCCGGCTCGCCGGGTCGGGTGAACGCGTCGAGCACGCCGTCCTGGGTGGACAGCGTGAACAGGATGACGCCGATGGTGCGGAACTCGCCGTGCTCCAGCGCGCGGGCCGCGCTGTTGGGCCGGTAGCCCGGCTGCCGCACGGCGTCCAGCACCTGCTGCCCGGTGGTGCCGACGACGCTCGCGCGGCCGTTGGGGACGCGGGACGCGGTCTGCGCGGACACCCCGGCGAGGCGGGCGACGTCGGCCGTGGACACGCCGCGCCCGGGGCGCGGTGACACCGGGTCGTCGGTGGTCCGCGGGTCAGGCGTCCCGGCGCTCGTCCAGGGCGGCGGAGGCCACCACCTCGTCGAAGGACCCGTACGCGCCGCCGGGCAGGGAGCGCACCGCGTGCAGCGTGTCCTCGTCCGCGTTGTTGCGCGACGCGTGGTCCGCCAACTGCTCCTGGGTCGCCGGGTAGCTCACGTCGCCGAGCGCCGTGCGCAGCCTGTCAACAGTGGTGGTCTCGCTCATCTCTCCTCTTTCCGCAGGTGACGTCCCTGCGGTTACCCAGGTCGCGGTCCCGGAAACTCGACAAACCTGGTAATGATTATCATGTGCCGACATGCCTTCCACCGGACGAGGAGTACGCGTGGCTCACCTGCTGATGATCGAGAGCTGGGTCGGTGCGATGAGCGCCCTGCTGCCCAGGGCGATCAACGAGACCGGGCACCGCTTCACGTTCCTCACCCGCGACCTGCACCACTACCTGCGCGCCGCGCCCGGCCACCCGCACCCGCTGCTCGCCGCCGACAACGTGCTGACCGCCGAGACCAACGACGTGCCCGCGCTGCTCGACCACGTCGAGCGCCTGCACCACGCGCTCCGGTTCGACGGCGTCGTCTCGTCCTGCGACTACTACCTGCCGACCGTCGCCCGGGTCGCGCGCCACCTGGGCCTGCCCGGCCCCGACCCGCTGGCCGTCGAACGCGCGAACCGCAAGGACCTCACCCGCACGGCCCTGCGCGACGCGGGCGTGCCGGGTCCCCGCTTCGCCCTCGCCGAGGACTGGCCGCAGACCGCCGGGGCCGCCGCCGAGCTGGGCTACCCGCTGGTGGTCAAGCCGGTCGACCTGTGCGCCGGGATGCACGTGCGCAAGGTGACCGACGAGTCGGAGCTGCGCGAGGCGTTCGCGGCGCTGGAGGCGTTCCCGGTCAACGCCCGCAACCAGCCCCGCGTGCGGACCGTGCTGCTGGAGGAGCTGCTCACCGGTCCCGAGGTGAGCGTGGAGACGGTGACGGTGGACGGCGTCACGCACGTCGTGGGCGTCACCGACAAGAGCGTCGCCGGCGAGCCGTGGTTCGTGGAGAGCGGGCACATGTTCCCCGCCGACCTGCCCACCGCCGGGGCCGAGGCCGTCGCGGTGGCCGCGATCGCCGCGCTGGGGCTCGACCGCGGCGTCGCGCACACCGAGGTCAAGCTGACCCCGGACGGGCCGAAGCTCATCGAGGTCAACCCGCGCCCGGCGGGCAACCGGATCACCGAGCTGGTCCGCCGCACCACCGGCGTCGACCTGCCCGCCGCGCACGCGCAGCTGGCCGCCGGCGAGCGGCCGGACCTGCGCGCGGTGGACACCGGGGTGCGCAGCGCGGCGATCTCGTTCCTGCTGCCGCCGCGACGGGGACGGCTCGCGGGCGTCGACGGCACCGAGGCGCTGGCCGCGCCGGACGTCGTGGAGTGGTCCGTGAAGGCGGCCGGTCACCAGGCGGGCGACCCGACCAGCAACAACGGCTACCTGGGGCACGTCGTGGTGACCGACCCGACCGGACCCGGCGCGCGGGCGCGGGCCGAGCGGCTCGTCGGCGGCCTCGCGGTGCGCTACGCCGACGCCGAGGGGGCCGCGTGACGCTCGACGAGCTGGTCGGCCTGGTGCGCGCCGGCGACCTGGGACCCGACCCGACGACGCTCACCGCGAGCGTCGCGTTCACCACGCGGCAGGGCGCGCGGCACGCCGGTCGCGGCCGGGCCTACCGCAACACCGTGGTCAGCCTGCGCGTCGAGGACGCGGTCGGCTCCTGCGCGGTCGAGGACGTGGCCGACGACGTGGTGCACGACTGCGTCGGCGCGCCGGTCGCCGAGCTGCTCGACCACCCGGAGCCGGCCGTCCGCACGGCCGCGCTGGACGCCTACCTCATGCACGTCCGCCCGCACGCGCTGACCGCCGCGAGGGCCGTCACCGTCGGCCCGGGGTCGTCGCTGGAGAAGTCGATGGCGCGGGCCGCCGCCGTGGTGGACCTGCTGGCCCCCGCGCCCGGCGACCGGGTGCTGGTGGTCGGCGTGGTGAACTCGCTGCTGCACCACCTGCGCGAGCGCGGCGCGTCCTACGTGCCGTGCGACCTGAAGGGCGGCAGCACCGAGTGGGGCGAGCCGGTCGCCGAGGACGCGGTGACGGCGCTCGACGAGTGCGACTCCGTGCTGGCGTCGGGCATGACGGTCGGCAACGGCACGTTCGAACCGCTGCTGGCGCGGGCGGGCGCGGCGGGCAAGCCGGTGGTGCTGTTCGCGCAGACCGCGAGCGCGGTCCTGCCGTGGTTCATCGGGTCGGGCGTGCAGGCGGTGTCCGCCGAGCCGTACCCGTTCTTCTGGCTGGACGGCGGCCCGACGACGATCCACCTGCACGAGGAGCGCCCCTCGTGACCGCGCGCGCGAACCGGCACCTGCTGGAGCTGCTGGGCCGGACCCCGGTCGTCCGGGTGGACACCCCGCTCCCCCACCGGCACGGCGGCTTCTGGGCCAAGGTCGAGTGCCTGAGCGCCGGCGGCATGAAGGCGCGACCGGCCGTGTCCATGCTCCAGGCCGCGCGCGGCCGGGGCGAGCTGCACGCCGGCGCGGTGGTCGTGGAGTCCACCAGCGGCACGCTCGGTCTCGGCCTGGCCTTCGCGGGCCAGGCGTTAGGCCACCCCGTGGTGCTCGTCGTGGACAGCGAGCTGGAGCCGAGCATGCGGGCCCTGCTGCGGGCGCACGGCGCGCGGCTGGAGGTGGTCGACCGGCCGCACCCCACCGGCGGCTGGCAGCGGGCCAGGCTCGACCGGCTCCAGGAGGTGCTGGCCTCGATCCCCGGCTCCTACTGGCCCGACCAGTACAACAACCCGGACAACCCGCTCGGGTACGCGGACCTGGCTCGGGAGATGGTGGAGCAGCTCGACCCGGTCGACGTGCTGGTGTGCAGCGTCGGCACCGGCGGCCACAGCGCCGGCGTGGTCACCGCGCTGCGCCGGCACTGGCCGCACGTGCGGCTGGTGGGCGTGGACTCGGTGGGGTCGACGATCTTCGGCCAGCCCGCCCGGCCCCGGGTCATGCGCGGGCTGGGCAGCAGCATCCACCCGCGCAACGTCGCCCACGCCGAGTTCGACGAGGTGCACTGGCTGGGACCGCGCGAGGTGGTGGACGCCTGCCGCAGGCTGGCCCGCGACGCGTTCGTCACCGGCGGGTGGAGCACCGGCGCGGTGTCGCTGGTCGCCGCGTGGGCGGCCCGGGTCGAGCCCGGCGCGGTGGTGGCCACGATCTTCCCCGACGGCCCGCACCGCTACCTCGGCACGATCTTCGACGACGACTTCTGCCTGAGCCGCGACCTGCTCGGCCCGGCCGCCGACCGCCCGGTGGAGATCGGCCACGCCGAGTACGCCGAGGTCACCGGGTGGGCGCGCTGCCGGTCGGTCGTCAGCCCCCGGCCGGCGGTGCCCGCATGAGGCTCGACTGGGAGGTGCGGGGCCTGGAGCTGCGCACGCCGCTGCGCATCTCGCGCTCGGTGATGGCCCGCCGCGACGCCGTGCGGGTCGTGCTCGGGTGCGACGGGCTGCGCGGTCACGGCGAGGTGGTGACCAGCGCCTACTACGGGCTCGACGTGCCGGTGATCGCGGAGCTGCTGGAGGGCCTGCGCCCGGTGCTGGCGGCGGTCGACGAACCGGAGGGCGCGTTCGGGCTCCTGGCGGACCTGCCGGCGGGCGTGCGGGCGGCGGTCGACGCCGCGCTGCACGACCTGGTCGCCCTGCGCGCCGGCGTGCCGGTGCACGCGCTGGTCGGGAGTCCGGTGTGGACGGACGTGGTGACGGCGCACACCATCGGCATCACCACGCCCGCCGACGCGGGCGAGCGGGCCGCCGCCCTGGCGCGGCGCGGGTTCACGGTGCTCAAGGTCAAGGTCGGCGGGGACGTCGAGCGCGACGCGGCCGCGGTGACGGCGGTGGGCGCCACCGGGGTGCGGGTGGTCCTCGACCCCAACGGCGTGTGGACGCCGGAGGAGGCGGTGCGGTTCGTCGACCGCGTCGCGGGCGTGGCGCTCGACGCCGTGGAGCAGCCCATCGCGCCCGGGAACCCGGACGGCCTGGCGTGGGTGCGCGCCCGGTGCCCCGCCCCGTTGGTCGCCGACGAGGACGCCGCGTCGGTGGCCGACGTGCGGGCGCTGGCGGGCGTGGTGGACGGGGTGAACGTCAAGCTCGCCAAGTGCGGCGGGATCACCGCGGCGCTGGAGGTCGTGGCGGCGGCCCGCGAGGCCGGGCTGGACGTGATGCTGGGTTGCCTGGTCGCCAGCTCGCTGGGCATCGCGCCCGCCGTCCACCTGACCGGGCACGCCCGGTGGGTCGACCTGGACGGGCACCTGCTGCTCGCGGCGGACCCGTGGGCGGGCATCGGCGGCGAGGACGGCGTGCTGCGGCTGTCCGGCGCGCCCGGCCTGGGCGTGGTGCCGCGGTGACCGGCGGGGCGACGGCGCTCTCCCGCCCGGTGCGGCTGCTGCTGGTCAACCAGTTCGCCGTGAACACCGGCTTCTACCTGCTGATCCCGTTCCTCGCCGCGCACCTGGGCGGCCTGGGCCTGTCGGCGGCCGTCGTCGGCGTCGTGCTGGGCGTGCGGACGCTGAGCCAGCAGGGCCTGTTCCTGCTGGGCGGCACCGCGTCCGACCGGCTCGGCCCGCGCGCCGTGATCCTGGCCGGCTGCGGCCTGCGCGCGGTGGGCTTCGGGCTGTTCGCGCTGGGCGACTCGCTCACCGTGGTGCTGGTCGCGTCCGCGCTGAGCGGGCTGGCCGGCGCGCTGTTCAACCCGGCGGTGCGGGCCTACGTGGCGGTGGAGGCCGGGGACGCGCGCGCCGAGGCGTTCGCCCGGTTCAACGCCTGGGGTCAGGCGGGCGCGCTGGCCGGGCCGGTGCTCGGCGGCGTGCTGCTGCTGTGGGACTTCCGGGTCGCCGCCGTGGTCGCGGCCGGGATCTTCGCCGCGCTGACCGTCGCCCAGGCGTTCGCGCTGCCCTCCCGACCGGCCGCCCGCAGCGGCGGGTCGGTGCTCGGCGACTGGCGCGAGTGCCTGTCCGACCGGCGCTTCCTGGCGTTCACCTGCGCGTTGAGCAGCCTGTTCGCCCTCCAGAACCAGCTCTACCTGCTGCTGCCCGTGCAGGCGCAGCGGGCCACCGGGTCGGCGGCGTCGGTCACCGCGCTGTTCGTCGTCTCCACCCTGACCACGCTGCTGTTCCAGGTCCGGGTGACGCGGGGGCTCGCCGGCCGGGCGCGCGGGCCGGTCATCGCGGTCGGCCTGGCGGTGGCGGGCGCGGGGTTCGTCGTGCCCGCCCTGTGGTCCGGCATCGTCCCGCTGCTGGTGACGGCCCTGCTGCTGGCGCTCGGCGTGGTGCTCGCGCAACCGTTCGTCTACGACCTGATCCCGGAGTTCGGGTCGCCGACGCTGGCGGGCACGTACTTCGGCGTGTTCTACCTGGCCTCGGGCGTCGCCGCCGCGCTCGGCAACGCCCTGGTCGGGTGGGTGAGCGGGTTCGGCGACGGCCCCGCGGCCCTGCTCTGCGCCGCGATCGGCCTCGGCGGCGCGGCGGCCGTCGCCGCGCTGCACCGGCGCGGCGCCCTGTCCCCGCGAAACCGGGAGGTGGTCCGGTGAACCTGCTCACCGACAACCCCGAGCTGTACGAGCACCAGTTCCCCGACCCCGACCACGTCGCCGCCCGCTTCCTGCACGACCTGGTGACGCGGTTCGGCGGCGGGCGCGACCTGCTCGACGTCGGCTGCGGCACCGGGCGCGACGCCGGGTGGCTGGCCCGCAACGGCTACCGGGCGTCCGGTGTGGACAGTTCGGTGCGGATGGTCGAGCACGTGCGGCGGCACCACCCGGAGGTCGACGTCGTCCCGGGCGACATGCGGACCTTCGCGCTGGGCAGGCGGTTCGACGTCGTCACCTGCCTGGACAGCGCCCTGCTGTACTGCCACTCCAACGCCGACCTCGACGCGTTCCTCGCCCGCTGCCGCGAGCACCTCGTGCCCGGCGGGTTGCTGATCGCCGAGATGCGCAACGGCGCGTTCTTCCTCGGCAGCACCGAGCTGCTCGACGGCCCGCGCACCCGCACGGTCACCTGGCGCGGCACCGCCTACACCTCCACCACCGCGCTGTGGATCGACCACGCCGCCCAGCTGCTGCGCCGCCGCCGCGAGTGGGTGTGGCCCGGTCGCGCCGAACCGCTCGTGCAGCACTCGGCCTGGCGGCTGCTGTTCCCGCAGGAGCTGCGGCACCTGCTCGACCTGGCCGGGTTCGACGTGCTCGCCCTGTTCGACGGTCCCGGCCCCCGCACCGACGACCCGTGGACCGCCGACGCGGAGCTGGGCGGGGCCCTGTCCGGGGACCGGCTGCACGTCGTGGCCCGCCTGCGCCCCCACCACCGGAAGGAACCCTCGTGACCCTCGACCGCCGTCGTTTCCTCGGCCTCTCCGCCGGCCTCTCGGTCGCCGCCCTGGCCGGGTGCTCCACCGGGAGCACCACCCCGTCGTCCGCGCCGCGCACCGGCGGCAGGCTGCGCGCCGCGTTCGCCGGCGGCGGCGCCAAGGAGGTGCTCGACCCGCACCTGGCGAACCTGTTCGTCGAGGCCGCGCGGTCCAAGGCGCTGTTCGACAAGCTGGCCGACCTGGGCGACGACGTGGCCCCGCGCCCGCGCCTGGCCGAGAGGTGGGAGCCGAGCGCGGACCTCACCCGCTGGCGGATCACCCTGCGGCAGGCCGCGTTCCACGACGGCAGACCGGTCCGCGCGCAGGACGTGCTGGCCAGCTACGCCCGCGTCCTCGACCCGAAGCGGGCGTTCCGCGCCCGGTCCAGCCTCGCGCTGGTCGACCTGCCGAACAGCCGCGCGGTGGACGACCGGACCGTCGAGTTCGCGCTGACCCGGCCGTTCGTCGAGTTCCCCAACGCGATGGCCGCGTTCGGCGCGTACATCGTGCCCGAGGGCGCCGAGGACTTCACGAAGCCGGTCGGTTCGGGGCCGTTCTCGTTCGTCTCCTTCGACCCGGGCAGGTCCGCGCTGCTCAAGCGCAACCCCGACTACTGGGAGGGCGCGCCGCTGCTGGACGAGCTGGAGTTCGTCATCGCCAACGAGGAGTCGGCGCGCACCAACGCCCTGCTGGGCGGGCAGGTCGAGTACGCGCACGACCTGACGCCCACCACGGCCCGCAGCCACGCGGACGGCGGCCGGGTGGCGATCCACCGCTCCCCCGGCAGCGCCGTGCAGGCGTTCGCGATGAAGCTCGACCGGCCGCCGTTCGACAACCGGGACCTGCGCGAGGCGATGTTCCTGCTCGCCGACCGCCCCCAGCTGGTGGAGGCGGTGCTCGCGGGCAGCGGCCAGGTCGGCAACGACCTGTTCGGCCGGGGCTACCGGCACTACGCGGACCTCCCCCAGCGCGAGCGCGACCTCGACAAGGCCAGGTTCCTGATCCGCCGGGCGGGGGCCGAGGGCCTGACCGTCGCGCTCGACACCTCGACCGCGGCGGCCGGGATGGTGGAGGCCGCCACCGTGTTCGCCGACCAGGTCAAGGGGTCGGGGCTGACCGTCGAGGTCGCCCTGGGCAACAAGGACAGCTACTGGTCCGACACGCTCAAGAACGGCTCGCTGTCGAGCTTCCGCTCCGGCGCCATGCCGATCGAGACGCACATCGCGCAGCGCCTGCTCACCGGCTCGGGCACGAACGTGACGAAGTGGGCGCGGCCGGAGTTCGACGCGCTCTACGAGAAGGCGGTGTCGACCTCGGACGAGGCCGTGCGCGACGGGGCGTACCGGGAGATGCAGGCCGCCCTGCACGCCGAGGGCGGCTACCTGATGTGGGGCTTCGCCGACTGGATCGTCGGCACGGCCCCGAACGTCGGCGGGATCTCCACCGCGCCGGCCAACACGCTGGACTGGGCGCGGTTCGACAAGGTGTGGCTGGGATGAGCCCCGGCGGCTACGCGGCCCGGCGACTGGCGCTGGGCGCCGCGCAGGTGCTCGCCGTGGCCACGGCCGTGTTCCTGCTGGTCCGGGCGCTGCCCGGGGACGCGGCCGTGGCGCTGGCCGGGGACAACCCCGACCCGGCGCGGATCGCGGCCATCCGCGCCGCGATGGGCCTCGACCAGCCGGCGTGGGAGCGGTTCGGGCAGTGGCTGGCCGGGTTGCCCCGGCTGGACCTGGGCGTGTCGCTGGTGTCCGGCCGGCCGGTCGCGGACTTCCTGGCCGACGGCATCGGCCCCACCCTCGTGCTGGCGGTGCTCACCCTGGTGCTGCTGCTGCCGCTGTCGGTGCTGGTGGGCGTGCTGGCCGCGCTGCGCGAGGGCGGCCCGCTCGACCGGGCGCTGACCTCGGCGAGCGTGGCGCTGCACTCGATCCCGGAGTTCGCGCTGGCCGTGGTGCTGATCGCGGTGTTCGGCGTGCAGCTGGGGTGGCTGCCGCCCACGGCGGTCGGCGCGGACGTCCTGGCCGAGCCCGCGGTGCTGGTGCTGCCGCTGGTCGTGCTGCTGGCCCGGCCGATCTGCTCGATCAGCAGGCTGGTGCGCGCGGGCATGGTCGACGCCCTCGCGTCCGAGCACGTGCGGCACGCCCGCAGGCTCGGCATCGGCGAGGGGCGGATCAGGTTCGCGCACGCCCTGCCCAACGCCCTCGCGCCCGCCGTGCAGCAGGTCGCGCGCACCACGGACTGGCTGCTGGGCGGGGTGATCGTGGTGGAGGCGGTGTTCGTCATCCCCGGTCTGGGCACCACCCTGGTGGACGCCGTGGCCGGGCGCGACCTGCCCGTCGTGCAGGGCCTGGCGGTGGTCTTCGCGGTCACCACGGTCGTGGTGAACCTGCTGGCCGACCTGGTCGCGTTCCGCCTGGCCCCGCGCACGGGGGTGACCGCGTGACGCGCTTCGGGATCGGCGTCCCGCTGGTGGTCGTCCCGCTGGCCCTGGCGCTGCTGGGACCGCTGTTCGTGCCCGACGACACGGCGCGGCGCGCCCCGTTCACGCCGCACGGCCCGCTGGGCACCGACTTCGTCGGCCGCGACGTGTGGCACCAGGTCCTCGACGGCGGGCAGACCGTCGTGCTGGTCGCGCTGCTGGCCACGGCGCTGTCCTACGCGCTGGGCGTGCCGTGGGGCGTCATCGCGGCGACGGCCCGGCTGCGGCTGGTCGACGAGGTGCTGATGCGGCCCCTGGACCTGCTGCTGGCGGTGCCGTCGCTGCTCGTGCTGATCCTGGTGGCGGCCATCGCCGGGCAGGGCCTGGCGGTGCTGGTCGGCATCGTCGCGCTGGTCAACTTCCCCGACGTGGCGCGGCTGTCCCGCGCCGCGGCC
This sequence comes from Saccharothrix sabaoui, assembly GCF_051756985.1. NCBI lineage: Bacteria > Bacillati > Actinomycetota > Actinomycetes > Pseudonocardiales > Pseudonocardiaceae > Saccharothrix > Saccharothrix sabaoui. The sequence goes on along the minus strand of NZ_JBPKJK010000037.1, from coordinate 50,591 downwards.
CTGGAGATCGCCGGGCGACCGGCGCTGGAGGCGATGCGGTTGCAGGGCGAGTCGTGGTGGCGCACCTCGATCGTCTACACGGGACGGTCGATGCTGCGCACCCTGGCCGCGGACCTGGGTGTCCGGCTGACCGGCGCGCTGTACCTGGTGGCGTCGGCGAGCTTCCTCGGCGTCGGCGTGCCGCCGGACGCGGCCGACTGGGCGGTGATGGTCGACCGCAACCGCGGCGGCCTGTTCCTCCAACCGTGGGCCGTGGTCGTACCCGCGCTGCTGATCGTCTCCCTGTCCGTCGGCGTGAACCTGGTGTTCGACCGCGCCCTGCGGCGGGTGCCGTCGTGACGCCGGTCGTGCACGTGGAGGACCTGCGCGCCCGCGCCGGTGACGAGGTGCTGCTCGACGGGGTGAGCTTCGCGGTGGCCGCGGGGCAGGTGCTGGCCCTGGTCGGCGCGTCGGGCAGCGGCAAGACCACCACCGGGCTCGCGCTGCTCGGCGAGCACGGCCCCGGCGTGGCGGTCGAGGGGCGGGTGGTCGTGCGCGGGCGGGTGGCGTTCGTGCCGCAGCAGCCGTCGGCCGCGCTCAACCCGGTCCGCCGGCTCGGCGGGGTGTTCCGCGAGATCGCCGCCCTGCACGAGGGCGACCCCGACGAGCTGGTCACCGCGGCGCTGCGCCGGGCCCGGGTCCCGGTCGACCTGCTGCGCCGCTACCCGCACCAGCTCTCCGGCGGGCAGCAGCAGCGGGTCGTGCTGGCCCAGGCGCTGGTCGGCGACCCGGCGGTGCTGGTGGCCGACGAGCCCACCACCGGGCAGGACGCGCTGACCCGCGCCGAGGTCGTGGACGAGCTGGCCGGCGTGGTCGCCCAGGGGGTCGCGCTCGTGCTGCTCACCCACGACCTCGCCGTGGTGCGCGCCCTGGCCGACGAGATCGTGGTGCTGCGCGACGGGCGCGTGGTGGAGGCCGGGCCGGCGGAGCAGCTGTTGACCGCCCCGCGCGAGGAGTACACGCGGGCGCTGCTCGACACCGCGCCGCACACCCCGCCCGAGGTGCCCGACCGGGAACCGCGGCTGCGGGTGCGCGGCCTGACCGCCCGGCACCGCGGGACCACCGTCCTGCACGACGTGGACCTCGACGTCGGGGAGCGGCTGGCCGTCGTCGGCCGGTCGGGCAGCGGCAAGACGACGCTGGGCCGGTGCCTGGTGGGCCTGCACGAACCGGCCGCCGGGGACGTGCTGCTGCACGGCCGCCCGCTGGCCCGGTCCCTGCGCCGCCGGTCCCGGTCCGACCTCGCCGCCGTGCAGCACGTCTTCCAGGACGCGCGGGGCTCGTTCGACGAGCACCGCGCCGTCGTCGACCAGGTCGCCCGCACCGCCGTGCGGCTGCGCGGCGCCTCCCCGGAGGCCGCGCGGACCGCCGCGCTGGCCGCGCTGGAGCGGGTGGGCGTGTCCCCCGCGACCGCGGCCCGCCCGCCGCGCGGCCTGTCCGACGGCGAGCTCCAGCGGGCCGCGCTCGTGCGGGCGCTGCTCGCCGAACCGGACGTGCTGGTGTGCGACGAGATCACCTCCGGGCAGGACGCCGTGACCCGCGGCGCCCTGCTCGACCTGCTCGCGGGCGTGCCGTGCGCGCTCGTGCTGATCAGCCACGACCTCGACGTCGTGGCCCGGCTCGCCGACCGGGTGGTCGTGCTCCACGAGGGACGTGTCGTCGCGCACGGTCCGGCGGCCGCCGTTCTCGAAGGAGCCGAGGAGAGGATGAAGTGACCGAACACCACCGCTACGAGGTGCGGCCGGCGACCCACGCCGACCTGCCCGGCGCGCGCAGCGTCATGCTGGACACCTTCTACCGCGATTTCGGCCACGGCTACCGGCCGCAGTGGCACGCCGACGTGGTCGACCTGGCCGGCACCTACCTGGAGACGCCCCGGCACGCGCTGTTCGTCGCCGTCGCGGGCGACGAGGTCGTGGGCACCACGGCCGTGCGGGCGCAGGGCCCGGCCAGCCCACCGCACCCGGCGTGGCTCGCGGAGCGCTACCCCGGCGGCACGACCGCGCAGCTGTTCCGCGTGTACGTGCGGGGCGAGCACCGCCGGCACGGCCTGGCCCGGGCGCTGGTCGACGCCGCCACCCGGTTCGTCGCGGAGACGCCGGGCTACGAGCGGATCTACCTGCACACCGACACCCGCGTGCCCGGCGCGGAGCCGTTCTGGCGGTCGGTGGCGGTGGAGGTGCACGACGCCCGCGACGGCGACGACCGCACCCACGAGACCGTCCACTTCGAGATCCCCCTGCCGCTGCTGGTCGACACCGGGGTGGGCGCCGCCGGTGCGCGCGGCAGGGCCTGAGGCGGTCCGGTGAGCCGGGGACCGGTGGGACGCGCACCCGCCGGTCCCGGCCGGCGGCACCGGGGCGCGCTACCCCGCCCGCGCCAGGACCCGCACCACGCCGAGGGCCGCGACGGCGGCCGTGAGCAGGGCCGTCGCGAGCAGCAGCCCCGCCCCGGGTCGGGTCCCGCGACCGCACAGGGCCCGCCCGCGCCGTTCGGCGGCGGCCCACAGCAGCCCGGTCGCCACCAGCCCCGCGCCGCCCGCCCACGGTCCCACCGGCGGGTCCACCAGGCGCACCGCGACGAGCGAGCCGGCCACCAGCGCGAGCGCGGTGCGCCGCCACGCCAGCGCCGTCCGCTCCGGTTGCAGGCCGGGGTCGCGCTGCGGCGGCACGTCAGCCGACCAGCACGGCGACGGCCACGAGCACCGCGACGGCGGCGACCCCGAGCGCCAGCGGCGCGGCGGGCAGCGGTGCCGGGAGCGGGTCGCCGCGGCGCATCGCGCGTTCCGCGCGCGCCCACCCGGACCAGGCGTGCAGGGCCGCCGCGAAGCCCAGCACGAGCAGCAGCGCGGAGGCGGCCAGGCGCAGCCCCGGGTGCGGCGGCAGGGACAGGGCGTCGAGCGCGACGCCGCCCGCGATCAGCGCGAGCGAGGTGCGCACCCAGGCCAGGAAGGTGCGCTCGTTGGCGAGGCTGAACCGGGGGTCGGGCTCCGCGCCGTCGCGGTAGACCCACCGGGGGAAGCGCCCGCTCTCCGGGTGGTCGTCCGCCGCACGTCGTCGCACCGGACCGGAGGGTACCGGCCGGGGCGCGCGCTCACCGGGCCAGGCCGGTCCAGCGGGCCAGCAGGAGGGTGGCGTCGTGCCCCGGCGGCGCGTCGGCCCGCAGCGCGCCGAGCAGGCGCCGGGTCGTCTCCGGCGGCGTGGTCACCGCGGCGGCCTCCGCCCGCAGCAGGTCCGCCAGGCGGTCCGGGGCGACGCGCCCGGTCAGGCCGTCGGTGTGCAGCAGGAGCCAGTCCTGCCTGCCCAGCACCGACTCGCCGACGTCCGGCGGGCCGGTCGGCGGGTGCCCCAGCGGCGGTCGGGCGCCGTCCGGCAGCGGGAGCACGGTCCGGGCCGCGCGCAGCACGAGCGGCTCCGGGTGGCCGGCGTTGACGTAGCGCAGCCGTCCGGAGCGCAGGTCCAGCTCCGCCAGCACGCCGGTGGCGGAGGTGCCCCGCCCGAAGTGCGAGCCCAACGCCTCGTCCACGGCCCCGGCCTGGTCCACGAGGTCGTGCCCGGTCCGCCGGGCACGGCGGTAGGCGGCCAGCGCGGTGGCCGCGGCCAGGCCCGGTTCGGGGCCGTCGGCGGTGAAGACCGCCAGGCCGGCCGCGGTGTCGGAGAGGGTGTAGTCGAACGCGTCGCCGCAGCGCCCGGACGGCTCGTGCAGCGCGCTCACCCGGAACGGGCCGGACGCGCCGGTGAGCGGCGGCAGCAGCGCGCCGACCAGCTCCGCGGGCACCGGGCGCGGCGGGTCGCCGCGGTGGTCGACGGCGTCGCCGAACCGGCCGAGGGCGACGACGAGCCGCCCGAGCAGGCGCGACACCCACCGGCACTGGGTGCGCAGGCCGGGGTCGTCCAGGTCGTCCTCGGCGCACGCGACCTCCAGCACGCCCAGCCGCGCCACGCCGTCCACCAGCGGCACCCACAGCCGCGACCCGGCGGCGCCGCGGGCGCCCACCGGCTGCCCGGTGCGGTAGGCCCGCCCGGCGGGCGTGGTGCCCAGCTCCATCCCCGGACCACCGCCCGCCAGCGCGAACAGGCAGCGCTGGTCGCGGTCGACCAGGTGCACGACGATCCCCACGCCGAGCACCCGGCCCGCCGCCCCGGCCAGGGCGGCCACCCGGTCGACGGACGCGGTCTCGGCGTCCTCGATGAGCCCGACCAGCGCGGTCAGGGGTCGGCCGCGCGGCTCGGGGTCGCGCACCTCGCGGTTGTAGGGCACCCGGTGGAGGCGGGCGAGCTCGTCGAGCCTCTCGTTGACCACGTGCGCCAGGACGTCCCGGTCGAACCGGGGCAGGTCCATCAGGCCGCTGAGGTACGCCTCGATCTCGGTGAGGCCCACGTCGCCGCCGAGGGAGAAGTACCGCATCCACAGGTCTTCGAGCGGCATCTCGGTGCGCCGCGCCGCGTGGGCGAGGGCTTCGCGCTGGTGGTCGTGCCGGTCGGAGAGCACCCGGCCTCAGCGCTTCGCGCCGGGCGGACCGCACGGCGGACCGGTCACCGCGGTGGACAGCACAGCCGGCCCCTCTTCCCGGAACAGGACGTGCGGCACCGCCTCACCTTCCGCTCACCGACCTGCTGTTCCCCGCCGGGGGGTGGCGCCAAACCTCGTACCGCGAGCACCACCCTGATGCCGAGGTGGCACTCCGAGTGGCGGTGAAGTGTCGATGTGGTTACGGTGGGTTCGTGGGTTGAGACGACAGCCTGCTCCGAACAGGGCCCGGTGGGCCTTCCAGGAGAGGTCGTGTCATCACGTGAGTCGTCTCCCACGCCGCGAACCGGCACAGCGCATCACCCTCACGGAGGGGGTGCGCACGCCGTGAAGGTCGCGATGGTGTCGGTCGACGCCAACCCCCTGTCCGTCGCCGCGCCCCGTCCCGTCGGCGAATCGGTCGAGCGCGTCGCCGACCTGTCGGCCGCGCTGGCCGCGCTCGGCCACGACGTGGTCGTGCACACCCGCCGCGACTTCCCCGACGCGCCCGAGCGGGTGCCCGCCCGGCAGGGCTACGACGTCCTCCAGGTGGACGCCGGGTCACCGGGCGCGGAAGCGGACCTCGACGCGTTCACCAGGGCCCTCCACCGGCGGTGGTCGGTCGACCGGCCGGACGTCGTCCACGCCCACGGGTGGGCCTCCGGCCTGGCCGCCGTGCTGGCGGCCCGGCGGTTCGACGTGCCCGTGGTGCAGGACTTCCACGGGCTGGGCGTGCTGCGGCAACGCCTGGGCGCCCCGGTCGAGCGCCGGCGCGCCGGCACCGAACGGCTGCTCGCGCGCGAGGCGGCGCGGGTGCTGGCCGCCCACACCGCCGAGCTGGACGACCTGGTGCGCGCGGGCGTGCCCAGGCAGCAGGTGTCCGTGGTGCCGCACGGGGTGGACGTGGAGAGGTTCACCCCCGACGGTCCGGTGGCGGGGAAGCGCCTGGCCCGGCGCGTGCTGTCGGTGGTCGGCCTGCGCCCCGGCGACGGGGTGGACGACCTGGTCACCGCGCTGCGGGCGGCACCGGACACCGAACTGGTCGTCGTGGGCAGCGCGGTCGCCGGCCCCGAGGCGCTGGAGGAGCGGGTGCGCCGGTTGCGGCAGCACGCGCTCCGGTGCGGCGCGGGCGACCGCGTGCGCCTGGTCGGCCCCGTGCACCGCGCCGCGTTCCCGGCGCTGCTGCGCTCGGCGGACGTGCTGGTCACCGTGCCGGACGAGGTGGAGAGCACCGCCGTCGCGCTGGAGGCGATGGCGTGCGGGGTGCCGGTCGTCGCCACACCCGCCGGCGGCATGGCCGACGTGGTGGTCGACGGCGTGACGGGCCTGCTCGTCCCGCCCGGCGACGTCAGGGCGCTCACCGGCACCCTGCGCCAACTGCTGTCCGACCACGCCCGCCGCGACGCGTACGGCACCGCGGGCGCGGACCGGGTGGCCTCCCGCTACGCCACCGCCCGGGTCGCGCAGGACGTGGAACGCGTCTACCTGCGGGTCACCGGCCTCGACGAGGTGATGCCCCTCGTCGAGGAGGGCATCGACGCCGTGGGGTAGGGCATGTCCGCCACGTCACCCGTCACGCCCCCGGTCGGCGTGGCGGGTGGCGTGCAGGAAAGCGCCGACCAGGAGCAGCAGCAGGCCGGCGAACACCAGGGGCAGCGCCAGCAGCAGGCCCAGCACCACGCACTCCACGCCCAGGCACACCAGGCCTGCGAGGAAGCACCGGCGGCGCGTCACCGGCACCCGGGCCGGGCGGCCCGAGAGCAGCGCGGCCAACCCCGGGTCGGTCCTCGTCAGCCGCCGTTCGATCCCGCGGAGCTGGTCCCGAACGTAACGCGCGTCCACGCCGACCTCCCTCGGTGCCCGGTCTCGCTTACCCGTCCCGGCGCCGTCGATGCCGGGGCTCACCCGTCGGTGTCCCGGGAGCCACCTGCCCGGTGGCGGCGGTCCGCTCGACCGGGCATGGTTCGCGGCGGCAGCGGGCACTCCAGGGATCACCGAGCAGCGGAGGCGACGACATGACTGGTGCCGAGTCGCGGGGCGACCGGCCGGCGGACCTGGCCGGGACGCGGCACGACCTGGCGGTGCGGCTGAGCGAGGTCGCCCAGGACCTCCACGCCCGGAAGGGCACGCAGGAGACGTTGGACGAGATCGTGCGCGCGGCCGTGGGGACCATCCCGGGCGCGTGGCACGCCGGCCTGATGACCGTGGTGGGCAGGCGGGAGATCCGGACCGTGTCGGGCACCGGCGACGTCGTGTTCGAGGTGGACCGGTTGCAGTACGAGGCCGGCGAGGGACCGTGCCTGACCGCCCTGTTCACCGAGAAGGTGGTCAGCGTGCCGGAGCTGGCGGCGGACGCGCGGTGGCCGGTCTTCGGGTCCCGAGCGCACGCGACCGGCGTGCACAGCATGTTGTCGTTCCAGCTCTACGTGCGCGACGACGACCTCGGCGCGCTCAACCTCTACTCCCCCGACGAGCGCGGCTTCGACGAGGACTCGCGGCACGTCGGCGTGCTGTTCGCCAGCCACGCGGCCGTGGCGATGGCCGACGCGCGCAAGGAGGAGCACCTGACCGAGGCCGTGCACACCCGCGACCTGATCGGCCAGGCCAAGGGCATCCTGATGGAGCGCCACAAGCTGACCGCGGACCAGGCGTTCTCCGTGCTGGTGCGGGTCAGCCAGCAGAGCAACACCAAGCTGCGCGACCTGGCGCAGCAGCTCGTCGAGACCGGCCGGCTGACCCCCGCGGCACGCTAGGCGAGGTGGGCGAGGAGGCTGCGGCGGGCGGAGTCGACGTGCTCCTCCGCGACGCGGGCCAGCGCGTCGGCGTCACCGCCGCGCAGCAGGGCCACCAGCTCCCGGTGCTCGGCGACGACCCGCGCCCGGTAGTGGGCGTGGCCCAGGGTGATCCGGCGGAGCTGGAACAGGCGCACCTGCGAGCGGACGGCGTGCCACGCCGCGGTGAGCCTGCGGTTGCCGGCGGCGGCGTAGACCGCGTCGTGGAAGGCGATGTCCAGGGCGAGCAGGCGCGGGCCGTCGCCACCGCCCGCGAGTTCGCCCGCCATCGCGTCGACCAGCCCGTCGAGCAGCGCCAACTCCTCGTCGCCCGCCTTGCGCAGCGCGGTCGTCGCGGCGAGCCGGTCGAGCGCGGCGCGCACCGTGTAGACCTCCTCGACGTCCTCGGCGGTCACCTCCACCACCGTGGTGCCGCGGTGCCACGCGCTGTGCACCAGCCCCTCGCGTTCGAGCAGGGCCAGCCCTTCCCGCACCGAACCGCGGCTGACCTCCAGCGAGGCGGCCAACTCGACCTCGCGCAGCGGCGCGCCCGGCGGGAAGTGGCCCGCGAAGATGGCGTCGCGGACGCGGTCGGCCGACTCCTCCGCGAGCCCGCGTCGGGTGGCCTTCGGCAACGGTGTGCTCATGTCGTAATGTTGACATCAGGTCATCACCCGGTCCACCGTGGGAGCACCACCCCACTCCCGGAGGAGCGCCATGAGCACCCGTCCCGCCTTCCACCTGGCCATCCCGGTCGACGACCTCGGGAACGCGCGCGCGTTCTACGGGGACGTGCTCGGCCTGGCCGAGGGGCGTTCGTCCGACACCTGGGTCGACTGGGACTTCCACGGCCACCAGGTGGTGACGCACGTCGTCCCCGCCGCGTCCGCGCGGGCGGGCAGCAACCCCGTCGACGGGCACGACGTGCCGGTGCCGCACTTCGGCCTCCTGCTCACCGTCGACGGCTTCCACGCCCTCGCCGACCGGCTGCGCGCCGCGGGCACCGCGTTCGTCATCGAGCCCTACCAGCGGTTCGCGGGCGAGCCGGGTGAGCAGTGGACGATGTTCCTGCTCGACCCGGCGGGCAACGCGCTGGAGTTCAAGGCGTTCCGCGACGAGTCGCAGGTGTTCGCCAAGTGAGGGGCGTGCTCGTCACCGGGGCGTCGCGGGGCATCGGCCGGGCGACGGCGGGCGCGTTCGCCCGGCTCGGCGACCGGGTGGCGGTGCACTTCGCGCACGACCTCGCCGCCGCCGAGGAGACCCTGGCCGCGCTGCCCGGCGAGGGCCACGTGCTGGTGCGCGGCGACCTGGCCGACCCCGACGCGGCGCGGCGGGTCGCCGAGGAGGCGGGCGGGGCGCTGGGCGGCGTCGACGTGCTGGTGAACAACGCGGGTGTCGCGCCGACGCCGGAGACCGCGCACCCGGTGACCGGGGTGTCCTACGAGCACTGGCAGCGGGTGTGGCGGCGGACGCTGGACGTCAACCTGCTGGGCGCGGCCAACCTGACCTACTGGGTGGCCAACCACCTCGTCGCGCGGGGCGTGCCGGGGCGGATCGTGAACGTGGGCTCGCGCGGCGCGTTCCGCGGCGAGCCGGACGACCCCGCGTACGGGGCGAGCAAGGCGGCGCTGCACTCGTTCGGCCAGTCGCTGGCGCTGGCGCTCGCGCCGCACGGCATCGCGGTCGCCTCGGTCGCGCCGGGGTTCGTCTCGACGGACCGCCAGGCGCACAAGCTCACCGGCGCGACGGGCGACGCCGTCCGCGGCCAGAGCCCGTTCAACCGCGTGGGCACCCCCGACGAGGTGGCCGCCGCCGTCGTCTACCTGGCCTCCCCCGAGGCGACCTGGGCCTCGGGCGCGGTCCTCGACCTGAACGGCGCCTCCCACCTGCGCCCCTGACCCGCGCGCGTCAGGTCAGCTGGACGCCCACCACGCAGGTGTCGTCGTCCGTGTCCGCACGGCTGTGCGCCAGCAGGTGGTCCAGGCGGTCGTCCAGGGAGGTGACCTCGGCCGCGCAGTCGGTCAGCAGGTCGTCGAGGCACTGGTCGAGGTCGGTGTCGCGGCGCTCGATGAGGCCGTCGGTGTAGAGCAGCAGGGTGTCGTCGGACCGCAGCACCAGCTCGCCCTCCTCGTACTCGGCCTCCGAGATGGCCCCGAGCATGATGCCCCGCAACGTCGACAGCGCGGACGGCCGCCCGTCGCGGATCAGCACGGGTGGCGGGTGGCCGGCCCGCGCCCACCGCAGCACGCGGGTGTCCGGTTCGTACAGCGCGCACACCGCCGTGGCGAAGATGTGGTCGGTGAGGTGGTGCGCCACCAGGTTCAGCCAGCCCAGCAGCTGCGCCGGGCCCGCGCCCGTCGCCGCCAGGCCGCGCAGCGCGTTGCGCAGCACCACCATGCCGGTCGCGCCCTTGATGCCGTGCCCGGTGATGTCCCCGACCGACACGAGCACCTGCTTCGACGGCAGCACGACCGCGTCGTACCAGTCGCCGCCCACCAGGTGCTCCTGCTCGGCCGGTCGGTACCGCACGGCCACCCGCAGGTCGAACGCGTCGAACGACGGCGCGGTCAGCGGCATGATGGCCCGTTGCAGCTGGAGCGCGAGCCTGCTCTGCTCGGCCGCGTGCTGCTCGGTGTGCGCCAGCCGGTCGCGGGTGGCGGACAGCGCCACCTCGGTCCAGTGCTGCGCCGACACGTCCTGGTAGGCGCCGCGCACCGCGAGCAGGCGGTTCGCCGCGTCGACCACGGGTTCGGCGATGACCCTGATGTGCCGCACGATCCCGTCGTGCCGCTGGAACCGGAACGCCGCCGAGCCCGCCCGCCGGTGGTGCAGCACGGTGCGCAGGAACCGGGTGATGGTCGCGGTGTCGTCGGGGTGGCAGTGGTCGGGCAGCCCGGCCAGCGGCACGGGGTCGTCGGTCGGCTCCAGGCCGTAGAGGGCGAACAGCTGGCTGTTCCAGGTGATCCGCCCGCCGCCGACCTCCTCCTCGAACCCGCCGATCCGGCCGAGGCGCTGGGCGTGGTGCAGCAGGTCGGCCAGGCGGGTGGTCTCGTCCTCGACCCGCCACACGACGAGCACGCGGTCGCCGTGCCGGGTGATGCCGATCTCGGCGACGGCGGTGAGCGGCACCTGGTCGACCAGGGCGGTGAGCGTCATGCGCTCGGCGCGGAACGGCTCGCCGGTCGCGTGCACCCGCTCGACCTTGTCGAACAGCGCGCCCTGCCCGGCGGCGAGCGGGTACGCCTCCAGCAGCAGCATCCCGGTCACCGCGCCGCGCGGCCGGCCGGCGAGGTCGACGAACCGGGTGTTGGCGTGGTCGATGCGGAAGTCGGCCAGCTCCCCGGTCGGCGACAGGTGCGGGCGCAGCACGAACGCCGGGTCGAGCAGGCTGTCGGCGAGGTCGACCAGCTCGTCCGGGACGGGCGCGCCATACTCGGCGGGCGGCGTGGTGTCCAGCGTGTGCGCGCACAGCTCGGCCAGCGCCTCGACCTGCCGCCGGATCTGCGGTGGCTGCGGCGGCAGGGGGCGCGGCCAGCAGATCTCCAGCACGCCGACGACCCGGCCGCCGGACTCGGCGGGCGCGGCGACCCGCGCCCCGACCAGGTCGCGACCGCCGATCGACGGCAGGCCGGACTCGGCCAGCTCCGGCAGCCACACCGTCGACCGCTCGGCCAGCGCGCGGCGGGCGGGGGTGGCGACACCGGGCGGCACGTAGTGCCAGCGCCTGGCCTCCTCCGGCGCGAACCCGGCCGAGCCGCGCAGGGTCAGCGACGCGTCCATCGCCGCCGACCAGACGGCGACGGCGGTGGCGCCCAGCGGCGCCAGGGCGTGCTCGAACAGCGATTCCGTGACGGCCTGGGTGTCGCCCGCCGCCAGCGCGCCGCTCTCCGCGGTGCGCAGCCGGACGGCCGCCGACCGCGCCGGCTCGTAGGCCCCGGCCACGTCGGCCCGGTCGGCGAGCAGGTCGCCCGCCACCTCGGTGAGCCGGTCGCGCGCCGCCTGGTTGACCACGTCGGCGGCCAGTTCCAGCAGCCCGACGCCGGACTGCCCGGCCAGCAGCGAGAGCTGCCGGGACGCCTCCGCCGGACCGCACCCCAGCCGCTCGACCAGCACGCCCTTCGCCATCTCGATCAGCGCGCGCCCGTCGGCCACGGCGTGCGCCTCCCGCACCTCGCGGGACAGGCGCTCGACGGTCGCCGCCAGCCTGCTCAGTCCGGCGCCGCTGCCGGCGGGCGCGGTCTGCGCGCCGAGGGCGGCCGGGCCGGTCGGCGCGGTCGGCGCGCTCGGGGCGGGTGTGGTCAGCGGCGGTCCTGTGTCGGGCGTTCCGGGTGTGTGCACTCACGGTCTCCTCTGGGGCGGCGGGCGTCCGGGGGTCGGGCCACTAGCGGTCCAGCCACCGCTGCACGCACGTGACGAGGTCGTCGGAGTCGACCGGCTTGGTGACGTAGTCGTTGGCCCCCGAGTCGAGGCTCTTCTCCCGGTCTCCCGGCATCGCCTTCGCGGTGACCGCGATGATCGGCAGGTCGGCGTGCTGGGGCATGGCGCGGATGGCGGCGGTGGCGGCGTAGCCGTCCATCTCCGGCATCATCACGTCCATCAGGATCAGGTCGATCTCGGGGTGGGCGGTCAGCACGTCGATGGCCTCGCGCCCGTTCTCGGCGTGCAGCACGGCGATGCCGTGCAGCTCCAGGATGCTGCTCAGCGCGAACAGGTTGCGCGCGTCGTCGTCGGCGATCAGCACCGTGCGGCCGGTCAGCCCGCTCTCGTACGGCCGCGGCTCCGGCGCCCGCGCGTCCTCGTGCCGCACCAGCGGCAGGACGTCGCCGGGCACCTCGGCGGTCAGGTGCAGCGCGATCCGCTCGCGCAGCTCGTCCAGGCTGGACAGCAGCTCCAGCGGCCGGTCCGCCGCGCCGGACTGGAGCCTGGTCTCCTGCTGCGTGGTCAGCCGCCGGGTGTTGTGCGCCAGGACCGGCACGGCGCGCGCGCCGGCGTCGCCGTCCCTGGCCTCCAGGAACGCCAGCGCCTCGTCACCGGGCATGTCCAGCTCCAGCACCACGCAGTGGCACGGTTCGGCGGCCAGCACCGCGGCGGCCTCCCGGGCGTCCACGGCGGTGATCACCTCGACCGGCCCGCGCGGGTCGTTGCTGTCCGCGAGGTCGGTGACGGCGCTCTGCGCGACCAGCGACAGCAGGCCCTGGGGCCGCTCCTCGATGACCAGCAGCCTGCGCTTGTGCGGCTGCGGGGCGGCGGGCTCGACCGGGGTCGGGTCCTGCGCGGCGGGCAGCGCCGCCGGTTCGCGGACGTGCTCGACCGGGGGCAGCTCCTGGAACTCGGGGCGCGCGACCGGCAGGTAGAGGGTGAACGTGCTGCCCTTGCCCAGCTCGCTCTGCGCGGTGACCACGCCGCCGAGCAGGTAGGCGATCTCGCGGCTGATGGACAGGCCCAGGCCCGTGCCGCCGTACTTGCGCGAGGTCGTGCCGTCGGCCTGCTGGAACGCGCCGAAGATCGACTCCAGCTGCTGCTCGGCGATGCCGATGCCGGTGTCGACGACGCGGAACGCCACGGCCTGGCCGTGCCGCCGCACCGACGAGGGCAGCTCGGCGGCGTCGGCCGGTTCGATGTGCAGCTCCACGCCGCCCGCCTCGGTGAACTTCACCGCGTTGGACAGCAGGTTGCGCAGCACCTGCCGCAGCCGCGAGTCGTCCGTGAGCAGCTCGGCGGGCACGCCCGTCGCGGTGGTGATGCGGAACCCGAGGCTCTTCTGCGTCGTCATGGGCCGGAACGTGGCCTCGACGTAGTCCAGCAGCTGGCGCAGCGCCACGCGCTCGGGCGTGATGTCCATCTTGCCCGCCTCGACCTTGGACAGGTCGAGGATGTCGTTGATCAGCTGGAGCAGGTCCGAGCCCGCCGAGTGAATGATGCCCGCGTACTCCACCTGCTTGGGGGTCAGGTTGCGGGTCGGGTTCTGGGCGAGCAGCTGCGCCAGGATCAGCAGGCTGTTCAACGGGGTGCGCAGCTCGTGGCTCATGTTGGCCAGGAACTCCGACTTGTACTTCGAGGCCAGCGCGAGCTGCTTGGCGCGCGCCTCCAGCTCGGAGCTGGCCTGCTCGATCTCCAGGTTCTTCCGCTCGATGTCGCGGTTCTGCGACACCAGCAGCGCGGCCTTCTCCTCCAGCTCCGCGTTGGACTCCTGGAGCTGCTCCTGGCGCTTCTGGAGCTCGCTGGACCGGGTCTGGAGCTCGGCGGCCAGGCGCTGGGACTCCTCCAGCAGCTCGTCGGTGCGGGCGTTGGCCACGATGGTGTTGACGTTGACGCCGATGGTCTCCATCAGCTGTTCGAGGAAGTCGCGGTGGATCGGGGTGAACCGGTGCACGGACGCCAGCTCGATGACGCCCAGCACCTGCCCCTCGACCACGATGGGCAGCACGACGAGGTCGCTGGGCTCGGTCTGCCCGAGCCCGGAGGTCACCGAGACGTAGCCGGGCGGCACCTCGTCGACCGCGATGGTGCGCCGGCTGCGCGCGGCCTGGCCCACCAGCGACTGGCCGAAGCGGAAGCGGGTGGGGCGGGCGTCCGGCTCGTCGTCGCCGTACGGCCCGCCGTAGGAGGCGATCAGGCGCAGCTCGGGCTTCTCCGGCGCGTCGTCGGACAGGTAGAACGCGCCGTACTGGGCGGAGACGAGGGGCGCCAGCTCGTCCATGATCAGCTCGGCGACGACCTCCAGGTCGCGGCGGCCCTGCATGAGCCCGGAGATCCCGGCCAGGTTGGTCTTGAGCCAGTCCTGGTCGCGGTTGGCCTTGGTGGACACGCGCAGCGATTCCACCATCGAGTTGATGTTGTCCTTCAGCTCGGCCACCTCGCCGGAGGCGACCACCGTGATGGACCGGGTCAGGTCGCCCGCGGCGACCGCGCTGGTGACCTCGGCGATGGCGCGCACCTGGCGGGTGAGGTTGCCGGCCAGCTCGTTGACGTTCTCGGTGAGCCGCTTCCAGGTGCCGGAGACGCCCTCGACCTCAGCCTGGCCGCCGAGCTTGCCCTCGCTGCCGACCTCGCGGGCCACGCGCGTGACCTCGTCGGCGAACGACGAGAGCTGCGCCACCATCGTGTTGATGGTGGTCTTGAGCTCCAGGATCTCGCCGCGGGCGTCGACGTCGATCTTCTTGGACAGGTCGCCGAGCGCGACGGCGGTGGTGACCTGGGCGATGTTGCGCACCTGGTTGGTCAGGTTGTTCGCCATCGAGTTGACGTTGTCGGTGAGGTCCTTCCAGGTGCCCGCCACGTTCGGCACGCGCGCCTGGCCGCCCAGGATGCCCTCGGTACCGACCTCGCGGGCCACCCGGGTGACCTCGTCGGCGAACGCGGACAGCGTGTCCACCATCGTGTTGATCACGCCGGCCAGCGCGGCGACCTCGCCCTTGGCCTCGACGGTGATCTTCTGCGACAGGTCGCCGCGCGCCACCGCCGTCGCGACCTGCGCGATCGACCGCACCTGGCCGGTCAGGTTCGACGCCATCACGTTGACGTTGTCGGTCAGGTCCTTCCAGGTGCCGGACACGCCGCGCACCGTGGCCTGGCCGCCGAGGTTGCCCTCCGTGCCTACCTCGCGCGACACGCGCGTCACCTCGTCGGCGAACGCGGAGAGCTGGTCGACCATCGTGTTGATGGTCTCCTTCAGCTCCAGGATCTCGCCGCGCGCGTCCACCCGGATCTTCTGCGACAGGTCGCCCCGCGCCACGGCGGTGGTGACCTGGGCGATGGAGCGCACCTGGGCGGTGAGGTTGTCGCCCATGACGTTCACCGACTCGGTGAGGTCCTTCCAGGTGCCCGAGATGCCCTTGACGTCGGCCTGGCCGCCGAGCCGGCCCTCGGTGCCGACCTCGCGGGCGACGCGGGTGACCTCGTCCGCGAACGAGGAGAGCTGGTCCACCATCGTGTTGATGGTGTTCTTCAGCTCCAGGATCTCGCCGCGCGCGGTCACGATGATCTTCTGCGACAGGTCGCCCCGCGCCACCGCCGTCGCGACCTGCGCGATCGACCGCACCTGGTCGGTCAGGTTGCCCGCCATGAAGTTCACCGAGTCGGTGAGGTCGCGCCACGTGCCCGAGACGCCCTTCACGTCGGCCTGACCGCCGAGGATGCCCTCGGTACCGACCTCGCGGGCCATGCGGGTGACCTCGTCCGCGAACGACGACAACTGGTCCACCATCGTGTTGATGGTGTTCTTCAGCTCCAGGATCTCGCCGCGCGCGTTGACGGTGATCTTCTGCGACAGGTCGCCCTTGGCGACGGCCGTGGTCACCTGGGCGATGTTGCGGACCTGGTCGGTGAGGTTGCCCGCCATGAAGTTCACCGAGTCGGTGAGGTCGCGCCACGTGCCGGACACGCCCTTCACGTCGGCCTGGCCGCCCAGCCGCCCCTCGCTGCCCACCTCGCGCGCCACGCGCGTCACCTCGGCCGCGAACGACGAGAGCTGGTCGACCATCGTGTTGACGGTCTCCTTCAGCTCCAGGATCTCGCCGCGCGCGTCCACGTCGATCTTCTGCGACAGGTCGCCGCGCGCCACCGCTGTCGCGACCTGCGCGATGTCGCGCACCTGCGAGGTCAGGTTGCCCGCCATGGCGTTCACCGAGTCGGTGAGGTCCGCCCACGTGCCGGAGACGCCGGGCACCTCGGCCTGGCCGCCGAGCCGGCCGTCCGTGCCGACCTCGCGCGCCACGCGCGTCACCTCGGAGGTGAACAGCGACAGCTGGTCGACCATGCCGTTGAAGACGGTGGCGATCTCGCCGAGCAGCCCCCCGGAGTCGTCCGGCAGCCGGGTGCCGAAGTCGCCGTCGCGGACCGCGGTCAGCCCGGCCAGCAACTGGCGCAGCTCCGGCTGGTCCGCGGCGTTCGCAGCCTGTCTCGTCGTCCGCTTGGCGGCGGTCGAGCCGCCTCCGACCGTCGTTCCGGCCATGCCACCCTCGTTCCTCGCCGAACCCGCGCAGAGATGCGACAAGCGCCCGCTCTGAGTTGAACGGGCGCTTGCGTCCCGGCAACCGTACACGCGACGGGCCGCCACCGTCGTGCCGCCACGGCGATCCCCCACCACCCGCGAGGCGTCCGGGCCGACCGATCCGGTGGTCCCGGGTGGTCACGGGCGGGGGACGCGCCCGGCGGCCTCCGCGATCAGCGCCGCGGTCTCCGCGCCGCGCTCGTAGGGGAACGTGTGCGCGCCGGGCAGGGTGACCGACCGGCCGTCGGGGGCGGCGGCCGTGAGCCGGTCCACCCACCCCCGCGGCGCGAACGCGTCGTGCTCGCCGCGCAGCAGCAGCACCGGGCAGCGCACCCCGGCGAGGACCTCCTCCGGGCGGTCGCGCTGCGCCGAGCGGACGAACCGGGCGAGCGCGCGGGGCCCGCCGCGCAGGTAGTACGGCCAGGTCACCGGCAGCAGGCCGGGCGGTTCGCGGCGGGAGTTGCGCACGTAGGCGCGGGCCAGGCCGGGGAACCGCCGCTGCTCCGGCGGGAACGTCGGCCCCATCAGGACGAGCGAGGCCACCCGGTCGGGGCGCTGCGCGACGACGTGGACCGCCGCCTGCGCCCCCGTCGAGTGCCCGACCAGGACGACGGGCGCGTCGCCGGCGGCGGCGTCGAGCCAGCGCGCCGCGGCGCCCGCGACCGCCTCCACCTCGGGGCGGCACGGCCGGGGCGGGCGGTGGCCGAACCCGGGCAGGTCGAGCAGCGCGGCACGGGTCCGCTCACCGCACCGGGCCACCGCGTCCACCAGGTAGCCCAGCGCACCCAGGCCGGGGACGACGACCACCGCCGGTCCGTCCCCGCCCCCCTTCTCCAGGCTGCGCACCCCGGCGTTCCACCGGACCCGCAACGGCTCTTCGCACCGCACCCGTCGACTCCTCCCGATCACCCGGAAGGCTTACCGCGCGGGCCCACACCCGAAACCGATTCATTTCACCGGCACGGGGACGGGGACGGGCACGGGCCGCGGCACGCAGGCCGCGCCCAGCGCGGCGACCCCGGCGAGCACCAGCCAGGGCAGCGGCCCGCCCACGTCGAACAGCGCGCCCAGCGGCGCGCCCGCCACCAGGACCAGCAGCCCCGCGACCGAGGACAGCGCGCCGGAGTACAGCCCGAGCCGGCGCTCGTCGACCAGGTCGGGCACCCACGCCCGCACGGCGGGCACGACCAGCACCTGCCCCGCCGTGAGCAGCACGACGAACACCAGCGACGGCAGCAGCCCGCCCAGCGCCCGCACCGGCAGCAGCGCGGCCGCCCCCGCGCAGCCCGCGGCCGGCAGCGCCAACCCGAGCAGCACCGCGGCGCGCGGCGTCAGCGCGCGGGAGGCCCACCGCGACACCGGGACCTGCCCCACGACGACCAGCGCCGAGGACAGGGCGAACAGCCACCCCAGCGCGGCCTGGCCGCCGGTCGCGCGGGCCACCTCGCCGGGCAGCGCCAGGTACACCTGGTTGTGGAGCAGCAGGTAGGCGCCGTAGGCCGCGCACAGCGCGAGGAAGCGCCGGTGCCGCAGCACGTCCGGGAGCCCGCGCGAACGGCTCCGGCACGACCGCCGCGCGGTGCGGCACCAGCACCAGGTGACCCAGCAGGACGACGGTGAACACGGCCGCGCCGGCCAGGCAGGCCGCGCGGAACCCGGTGCCGACCAGGAACGCGCCCAGCACGGGGCCGATCAGCGCGCCCGCCTGGCCCGCCGCGTGGAACAGGCCGAGCAGCCGGGTGCGCGGCACGCCGGTGAGCCGTTCCCGGGCGACGGCCTGCCGGGCGACCTCGGTCTCCACGGCGGGGGAGAACAGCGCGGCGGCGAACCCGACCAGCAGCACCGAGGCGATGACCGACGCCGTGCCGCCCGCGAACCCGAGCCAGGCGAAGCCGACGACCCGCAGCGCGCAGCCGACCAGGACGACGGGCCGGGGCCCGAACCGGTCGGTGAGCGCGCCGCCGACCACGAACAGGCCCTGCTGGCTGAACGTGCGCAGGCCCAGCACGAGCCCGACCAGCCAGCCGGACAGCGCCAGCTCGCCGGTGAGGTGGGTCGCCAGGTACGGCAGGACGGCGTAGAAGCCGAGGTTGAACGCGAACTGCGTGCCGACGAGCAGCTCGACCAGCCCGCGCGGCGCGGCGGTCACGAGGTCCCCCGCGCGCCCGACAGCGACACCGCGAGGACGGCGAGCGCCAGCAGCACCGCCGCCGGGGACAGGGCCGCCCAGGGCGCGCGTTCCAGGTAGGGCAGGGACTCGGCGAGCAGCAGGCCCCACTCGGGGGCGGGCGGCTGGGCGCCGAGGCCGAGGAAGCCCAGCGAGGCCGTCGCCAGCGCGACGGCGGGCAGCCTGAGCACGGCGTGCCGGGCGACCGGCCCGGCGACGGCGGGCAGCACGTGCCGCGTGACCGTCCACAGTGGAGGGGCGCCGAGCGCGCGCTGCGCCTCCGCGTGGGTGGCCGCGCGCGCCTCCTGCACCAGCGCGGCGGCGTGCGCGGCGAGCGGGGGCCACGACACCAGGCCGACCGCGACGGCCGCGCCCACCGCGCCGGGCCCTGCGGCGGCGGCGACGAGCAGGCCCGCGATGACCGGCGGCACGGCGTTGGCCGTCTCCGCGAGCCCCTGGGCGACGCCCGGGACGAGGCCGAGCGCGAGGGAGGCCAGGTAGGAGCACAGGCACACCACGAGCGCGACGCCGAGCGTGGCGAGCGCGCCGTGCCCCACGCGGGCGAGCACGTCGCGGCCGAGCGCGTCGGTGCCCAGCGGGTGCGCCCACCCCGGTGGCACGAGCCGCGCGGCGGTGTCCAGGCGCAGCGGCTCGCGGGTGAGGCCCCAGCCCACGACGACGGCGGGCACCAGCGCGGCCACCGCCACCGCGACCGGCCGCACCCGGCCGGCGACCGGCGGCGGCGCGGTGAGGGCGGCGGCGCGCAGGGCCGGGCCGAGCACGCGGCGGCGCGCGGCCGACGCGGCGACCCCGCCCGCGAACCCCAGCAGCACCAGCGCCAGCACGGACCCCTGGAGCAGCGGCAGGTCCTGCGACTCGGCCGCGCCCAGCGCGGTGCGGCCGAGTCCGGGCACCGCGAACACGACCTCGACGGCCACCGCGCCGCCGGTCAGACCCACCGCCACCAGGCCGAGCTGCGGCAGCACGGGGGGCAGCGCCCGGCGCAGCGCGGCCCGCAGGACGACCCGCGGCGCGCACCCCCACGACCGCCACAGCACGACCCAGCGCTCCTCGAACACGGCGGGCAGCGCGTCGTCGACCAGCCGCCCCAGCACCGCGCCCGCCGGGACGCCCAGCGCCAGGGCGGGCAGCACGACGTGCTCGACGCCCCGCCAGCCGTAGGGCGGCAGCCACCCCCACCACACCGACACCACCACCAGCAGGCCGGTGGCGAGCAGGAACTCGGGGACGGCGGCGAGCAGCGCCGCGGCTCCCCCGCCGGCGCGGACCGGTTCGCCCCGCGCGCCGCGCGCCAGGGTCCGCGCGCACAGCACCGCCGCCAGCGGCACCGCCACGGCCAGGGCCGCCGCCACCAGGGTCGCCGACGCGCCCAGCCCGGACAGCACCGACGGCAGCACGGGGCGGCCGGTCACCCACGAGCGGCCCAGGTCGCCGCGGGCCGCGCCGAGCAGCCAGTCGCCGAACAGCGCCACCGGTCCCGCGTCCAGGCCCAGGTCGCGGCGCACCGCGTCGAGGGCCTCGCGCGTCGGCTCCTGCTCGGCGGACCGGGCCCGCAGCACGGACAGCGCGGGGTCGCGCCCGGCGAGCCACGGCAGCAGGCCGACCGCCGCGACGACGACGGCGAGCGCGCCGGCGCGGGACAGGGCGGGCGCGATCACCGCAGGTGGGTGTCGACCGTGACGAGCACGCGTTCGCGCGGGTCCTTGGCCGAGTCCGCGACCGACGGGGCGTCGCCCTGCACGACCCGCTCGTGCAGCATCGGGATCGCCGCGTCGGTCCGCAGCACGGCCGCCTCGGCGGCGAGGATCGCGGCCCGGCGCCCGTCGCCCGCCTCGGCGAGGGACGCGGCGCGCACCGCCTCGTCCACAGCCGGGTCGCACAGCCGCGCGATGTTGAACGACCCGTCGCAGGTGAAGTCGGACCGCAGGTAGGCGACGGGGTCGCCGGAGTCGAGGACGGTGGCGCGGGACAGCACGAACGCGTCGAACTTCCCGGCCAGCGCGTCCTCCTCGATGTGCGCGTACTCCCGCACGACCTGCTCCACGACGAACCCGGCGTCCTCCAGCCGCTGCTGGAGCACGGAGGCGACCTCGGGCAGCTCGGCGCGGTCGGAGAACGTGGCCAGGGTGATCCTCGCGCCGTTCGGCGGGACGGCGGCGGCCCGGCCGGTCGGCGCGGTGCGGCCCGCCGCGGCCCAGGGCAGCGCGGGCCCGAGGAGGCCGGCCGCCACGTCGGCGCGCCCCTCGTAGACGCCGCGCACGATCTCGCCCGCGTCGATCGCCTCGCGCGCGGCGGCGCGCAGGCCGGGGTCGCGGAACGGGCCGGAGGTGGTGTTGAGGTAGAGGGTGTTGGTGCGCGGCATCGGCACCTCGGTGATGGTCGCCGGGTCGAGCAGCGCGGCCTGGGAGACCGGCACGGCCTCGGCGATGTGCGCCTCGCCGCTGCGGATCGCGGCGGCGCGCGCCGTGCCGTCGGGCACGAAGGACACGTCGATCCCGGCGGCGCGGGCCTTGCGGCCCCAGTAGCCGTCGTGCCGGTCGAGGGTGGCGGTGGTCGTGCCGTTCACCGCGACCAGCCGGAACGGCCCGGTGCCCGTGCCGACGGGGTCCACCGAGCCGTCCGGGCGGTAGGCGCTGCCCGCGAGGATCGCGAGCTGCGGCGACGACAACCGCTGCGGCACCAGCGGGTCGGGCTCGCCGGTGGTGACGACCACGCGGTCCCCGGCCGCCTCGGCGGTGAGCGCGACGCCGTCGAGGATGCGCGGCTTGGGCGCGGCGGCGGCGGCCCTGGTGAGGGTGTTCGCCACGGCGGCGGCGGTCAGCGGCGTGCCGTCGTGGAAGGCCACGCCCGGCCGGACGTCGAACTCCCACGCCAGGTCGGAGGTGCGCCGCCACGCCGTGGCCAGCCCGGGGCCGGCGTTGCCGTCCTCGTCGAGGGTGATCAGCGTTTCCGCGGTGGACCAGCGGGACAGCTTGAACGCGTCGTCGCTGAACGGCGACAGGCCCGACCGGGGCGGTTGCAGCATCGCGAGCTTGATGCGGCCGTCCGTCCCCGCGGCGGTCGGGTCGTGCGCGGAGCAGCCGCCGACGACGAGGGCGGAGACCGCGACGAGGGCGAGGGCGGGCAGGGACGAACGGGGGTGCATGGGGTTCCCGGGGTGTTCAGGTGTTCGCGCGTTCGGCGACGGACCCCGGGAACCTAAAACAGACGATTATCGTTTTCAAAGTCCGTGTGGGACAGCACACGGCATCCGCCGTTCATCCCACCGAGGGTCACCTCGTCCGTCGAAAAAGCAGTGATGTGACCGGCATCACGCCCGATTGGGCCTTGAGGCCGGACACACGGGGTAATGGAGGCGCTATGACGAAAGCCCAGAGGACGGCGACGACGTGGTCCGCCTCCTCCTCCGACGAACTGCTGGAGCACGTGCGCGGCGCGCTGGAGGCCGACGGCCCGGCCGTCCGCGCCACCTGGGCGGCCGTGGCCGAGGACGCCGTGCTGGCGGGTCGGGTGCGCGGCGCGCTGTCCCGCCTCAAGGCCGAGCACCGCGGCCACCGCGACGAGGCGGTGTGGCTGCTGCGCATCACCCGCGCCGCGCGGCAGCTCGCGACCCCCGCGCCGTCGCCCGCCCCCGCCCCGCGCCCGGCGGAACCCGAGCCCGAGGTGCGCCTGACCGTCGTGCCCGAGATCGCGCAGCCCCGCCGCCCGGCCGTGCCGGCCCTGCTGTTCCGCGAGCCCGAACCCCTCGCGGCGTCCTGACCCGCGGGGACCTGGACCGTCCACACCGGACGGTGGATCGCCGGCCGGTGGGACGTCGACCGGTCGGGCGTCAACCGGCGAGGCCGACGATCAGCGACGGGGTGCCGCCGCACGTCGGCCGAGCGCCGGGGCACAGCGCCCCGGTGTCCGCGTCGAACACGACCGGCGGGTCCGACCGCGCGCCCCGTTCCCGACCGCGGGTCAACGGCGGGCGAACCTCACCGGGCCCGGCGACCGCCGACCTTCGACCGCGACCGGCGGTAGCTCCAGACCAGCAGGCCCAGCAGCACCAGGCCCGACAGGATCAGGCTCGACCCGGTGCTCCAGCCGCTGAACGGCAGCGACCGCACCACGCCCCACACGACGCCCGCCGCGATCAGCAGCAGGCCGGCCAGCACCGAGCCGGCGATGCGCAGCGGCGACGCCACGCTCTGCTCCGCCGCCTTCATCGCCCGGTCGCGCACCGGGTCCACGTAGCGCTCCAGCGCGGGGAACTCCGACGCGAGCAGCAGCAGGCCGGCGAGCACGAGCAGCAGGCCGGGTCCGGGCAGCACCAGGAGCAGCACGCCGACGACGAGCAGCACCCCGCCCGCCACCACGACACCGACCTTCTTCACCGAACGGCCTCCGCGCACGTCCCCAGTCTGCCCACCCCGGCGTGCCCGCGCGCGTCGAGAACGGGGAACGGCCGTGACGCAGCACACCTACCGATTCGGTCGGTTTACCGACCGAATCGGTAGGTAACGCCGGTATTCTCGTCCACATGGCACGACCACCCCGGCAGCACGTGGAGGAGAAGATCCTCGACCTCGCGGCCGGCCTGTTCGCCCGGCACGGGTTCGCGCACACGTCCCTGAAGGACCTCGCGGACGCCGTCGGCCTGTCCAAGGCCGGTCTGCTGCACCACTTCCCCAGCAAGGAAGCCCTCTTCGAGGCCGCGCAGCAGGCGTGCCAGGCGCAGGGCCGCCGCGTGCTCGACCAGGTGGAGGGGCTGCCGCCCGGCCCGGAGCGCGACCGGCGGGCACTGGAGCTGCTCACCGACGTCGCCCTGGACCTGCCGGGGCTGGTGTCCCTGGCGTTCGGGGCGGTCACCTCGCCCGACGAGCCCGTCATCGCCATCGGCGACGTCCTGGTCTTCGAGGTGTTCGACATCGACCCGGACGGTCCCGACGTCGAGCGGGTCGTCCGCGTCCTCGGCGCGCTGAGCGCCCTGGCCGTGCTCAGCGTGACCGCCAACCGCGCGGGCGAGAAGACCGCCTGGCGACCGCACATCATCACGACCTGCCTCGACGCGCTCGGCCACCGCCGTCCGGGCACCTCCCCCTCCCCGTCCCACCCCGCCCAGATGGAGACCTGATCCGCATGGCTCGTCTGTTGTACCGACTCGGCTTCGGCGCCCACCGGCGCCGCCTGGCCGTGGTCCTGCTGTGGCTGCTCGTCCTCGCTGGCACCGGCGTCGGCGCCGTCACGCTGTCCGGGGCGACGTCGAACAGCTTCTCCATCCCCGGGCAGGAGTCCACCACCGCCCTGGACAAGATCAAGGAGCAGTTCGGCTCCGGCGGCGGCGCGACCGCACGCGTGGTCGTGAAGGCCCCCGACGGCCAGGCGCTGACCGCGCCGGAGAACGCGCAGAAGCTGAGCGCCCTGGTTCAGGAGCTGGGCACGCTGCCCGGCGTGTCCTCGGCGAGCAACCCGCTCGACCCGCGGGCCCCGGCGATCAACGGCGAGCAGGGGGACACCGCCTACAGCACGGTCACCTACGACGCCAAGGCCGGCGACGTGACCGCGGAGCAGCGCACGGCGCTGCTGGACGCGGTCGCGGGGGCCCGGACCGGCGGGATGACCGTCGAGGTCAACGGCGAGGCCGTGCAGACCCCGCCGCACGTCGGCGGCCCGGCCGAGGTCATCGGCGTCGTGGTCGCCCTGCTGATCCTCGCCCTCACCTACGGCTCGCTGGTCCTGGCCGGCATGAACCTGCTGACCGCCGCCGTCGGCGTCGGCATCGGCACGCTGGGCATCACCATCGCCACCGGCTTCCTGGACCTGTCGTCCACGACCCCGATCCTGGCGGCGATGCTGGGCCTGGCCGTGGGCATCGACTACGCGCTGTTCATCATCAACCGCTACCGGCAGGAGCTGCGGCGCGGCCGGGACGTGGGCGACGCGATCGGCACCGCCGTGGGCACCGCCGGCTCGGCCGTCGTCACCGCGGGCATCACCGTCGTGATCGCCCTCGTGGGCCTCGCCGTGGCAGGCATCCCGTTCCTGACCCAGATGGGCATCGCGGCCGCCGCGACCATCGTGGTCGCCGTCCTGATCGCGGTCACCCTCGTGCCCGCCGTGCTCGGTTACCTCGGCAAGCGCGCCCTGCCCCGCAGGCAGCGCGACGCCGTCGTGGGGCCGGACGACGCCGAGGACGGCGGGCGCGGCTTCTTCCGCGGCTGGATCGGCGGCGTGACCCGCTACCGGCGCACCGCGCTGTTCCTGTCGGTGCTGGTGCTGGGCCTGATCTCCATCCCGGTGGCCTCCATGCAGACCACCCTCGTGCAGACCCCGGCCGAGGACAGCACCCAGGCCCGCGCGGACCGGCTGCTGGCCGACGGGTTCGGCGAGGGCTTCAACGGCCCGCTCGTCGTCCTGTTCGAGGGGAGCGGCGCGGTCGACGCGGCGCGCGGGGCCGCCGCCGAGTTCCCGGCCCTGGACGACGTCGCCCTCGTGACGCCGCCGACGCCCAACGCCGACGGCACCGCCGCGATGCTGACCGTGATCCCCGAGTCCGGCCCCACCACCGAGGCCACCGAGCGCCTGGTCACCGAACTGCGCGACCGGCTCGCCGACACCGAGGGCGCCACCACCTACGTCACCGGCACCACCGCCGTCAGCGTCGACGTGGCCGTCACCCTCGACCGCGCCCTGCCGGTGTACCTGGCCGTGGTCGTGGGCCTGGCGCTGGTCCTGCTGGTGCTGGTCTTCCGGTCGCTGCTCGTGCCGCTGGTCGGCGTGCTGGGCTTCCTGCTCACCATCGGCGCCTCGCTCGGCTCGACGGTCGCGGTGTTCCAGTGGGGCTGGCTGGCCGACGCGGTCAACCTCGACACCACCGGGCCGCTGATCAGCCTCACGCCGATCATCGTGATCGGCATCCTGTTCGGCCTCGCCATGGACTACCAGGTGTTCCTGGTGTCCCGGATGCACGAGGCGCACCACCGGGGCGCCCGGCCGCTGGACGCCATCACCACCGGCTTCCGCCAGGCCGCGCCCGTGGTCGTGGCCGCCGCGCTGATCATGTTCTCGGTGTTCGCGGGCTTCGTCCCGGCCGGTGAGCCCACCATCAAGTCGATCGCCTTCGCCCTGGCCATCGGCATCCTGGTGGACGCCTTCGTGATCCGCATGGTCCTCGTCCCGGCGACGCTGGCGCTGCTCGGCGAGAAGGCGTGGTGGCTGCCCAAGTGGCTGCGGTGGCTGCCCGAGCTGGACGTGGAGGGCGCGCAGCTGGACGAGCACCGCGAGGTCTCGGCCGACGAGCGGCCCAAGGCCGACGTCACCGGCTGACCCGACCGGACCGGAGGACCCCCGCCGCCCCCTCGGGCCGCGGGGGTTTTCCGCTTCCCGGGTGCGGTTTCCCGGATTTCCGCGTTTCCGACGAATCCTCGTCATCGGCAGAGGAATGAACCGTGCCGCCCGACCGCGCGGGACGAAAACACGAACGAACTACCCCAGGAACCACTCCTGCCGATCTGCGGGCACATTTTTCACCTCATCGTGCACTTGCCCCACTTTCGGCGGAAGCACCTGGTGAGGGATACCTTTCGGGTGACTTCACGCTGTCAAACCCCGGTGCTAGCGTCGCAGTCGGCCACAGCCCGGGGGGCGTCCACGACGCTTTTCCGCTGTCGCCGATCCCGTGCCGACGACAAAACGGAGAGCCGCACATGACCGCTACCGCCTCCCCCGTCCTGCGCACCGACTACCAGAAGTCCATCGCGACGTACTGGAACAACGAGCAGGACCCGGTCAACATCAAGCTGGGCGAGGTCGACGGGATCTACCACCACCACTACGGGCTCGGCGCGTACGACGAGTCGGTGCTGTCCGGTCCCGAGGAGACCCGCGACGCGCGGGTGATCGCCGAGCTGCACCGGCTGGAGAGCGCGCAGGCGGACGTGCTGCTCGACCACCTGGGCCCGATCCGGCCCGAGGACCGGCTGATGGACGGCGGTTCCGGCCGGGGCGGCACGAGCCTGATGGCCAACCGCCGGTTCGGCTGCCGGGTGGACGGCGTGACGATCTCGGAGAAGCAGGTCGCGTTCGCCAACGAGCAGGCCGGGCGGTGGGGCGTCGCCGACAAGGTGAACTTCCACTTCCGCAACATGCTCGACACCGGGTTCGAGAGCGGCGACTTCGCGGGCATCTGGACCAACGAGACGACGATGTACGTCGACCTGTTCGACCTGTTCGGCGAGTTCTCCCGGCTGCTGCGGCACGGCGGCCGGTACGTGTGCATCACCGGCTGCTACAACGACGTGACCGGCGGCCGGTCGAAGGCCGTGAGCCAGATCGACGAGCGCTACACGTGCAGCGTCCACGCGCGCAGCCAGTACTTCAAGGCGCTCTCCGCCAACGGCCTGGTGCCGATGGAGGTGATCGACCTGACGCCGCTGACCATCCCGTACTGGGAGCTGCGCGAGAAGTCGTCGGTGGCGACGGGTGTGGAGAAGTCGTTCCTGACCGCCTACCGCGAGGGCAGCTTCCACTACCTGCTGATCGCCGCGGACCGCGTGCGATGACCGGCGCCGCGCCGGTGGCCGTCCCGACGGGGCCGACCGGGCTGGGCACGTCCGCGGCCCGGCTCGCGGTCGCGTTCGCCGGGGCGGCGGCCCTCGGTGCCGTGGCGCCCGAGGCCGTGACGCCCGGAGCAGGGGCCCTCGGAGCAGGGGCCCCGGGAGCAGGGCTCCGCGTTGCCGCGGTTCCCGAGGTGGCGGCCTCGGGCGCGGCGGTCCCGGTACCGCCGCGCGGCGACCCGGCGTACGCGGAGCGGGAGTGGGGCGACGGGACGAGGTCGCCGGTCTACGTCCCCCTGGTGGAGCGGGTCGACCCCGTGCTCTCCCAGGTCGTCGACGACCGGCTGGTCCTGTGGGCCCGGGAGTGCGGTTTCGACGAGGAGCGGTCCGCCCAGCTCGGCGCGGCCGGGTTCGGGCGGCTGGCCGTCCTCACCCACCCCGACACCGCCGACCCGGAGCAGCTGCTGCTCGCGGCGCGGCTCAACGCCGGGTGGTGGGCCGCCGACGACCTGTACGCCGACGACAGCGAGCTGGGCGCCACGCCGACCGAGCTGCCGCCGCGCCTCGCCCTGGCGATGGCGGCGATGGACCCGGTGGCGCCCGTGGGCGAGTTCTCCGAGCCGCTGGAGGAGGTGCTGGCCTCCGACCCGGTCCTGGTGGCGCTGCGGTCGGCCGTGGAGCACCTCGGGCGGCGCGGCACGCCGGCCCAGGTGCAGCGGATCTGCTACTCCACGTTCGCCATGTTCGTCAGCTGGAACACGTACGCGGCGTGGCGGCACACCGGCGACTACCCGCCGGCGTGGGAGTACCTGGCCGCCCGGCAGCACGACAGCTTCTCCACGTCGATGACGCTGGTGGACCCGGTCGGCGGCTACGAGCTGCCCGCGAACCTGTACTACGACCCGCGCGTACGGCGGGCGTTCGTCCAGGCCGGCACGGCGTCCGTGCTGATCAACGACCTGTTCTCGGTGGCCAAGGACGCGGCGGACGAGAACCCGGTGTGCAACATGGTCCTCCAGGTCGCGGTGGACCGGAACTGCTCGGTCGAGGAGGCGACCGAGGTCACCGTCGAGCTGCACAACCAGCTCGTGCGCGACTTCCAGGACCTGCACGACAGCCTGCGCGTCGTGCCGTCGCCGGAGCTCCAGCGGTTCCTGAACGGCGTGCGCGCCTGGATGGGGGGTGGCTACGAGTGGCACGCGACCAACCCCCGTTACCGGACGGGCTCCTCCGCCGAACAGGGCTGACACCCGGTTAAAGCGATTCACAATCGTTTCAACCCGTTTTCGCCGGGTACGCCAGCCCTGCGGTCGGACCGGATGCCCGGGTCGGCCGCAGGGCTGTCGAGGTGGACGGGAGAGATCTGTCGTGAAGATCGTCATCACCGGAGCGTCGGGGAACGTGGGCACGGGGTTGCTGCGCGCGCTGGCCGCGGACGCCGAGGACCACGAGGTGATCGGCGTCTGCCGCCGACGCCCCGACCCCGTCGCGCCGTACGACACGGCGACCTGGCGCGAGTGCGACCTGGGGCGCGACGACGCGCCGGACGTGCTGGACGAGGTGATGGCCGGCGCGGACGCGGTGGTGCACGCCGCGTGGGCGTTCCAGCCGGTCCGCGACGGCCTGCGGCTGCACCGCACCAACCACAAGGGCACCCTGGCGGTGCTGCGGGCGGCCCGGCGGGCGGGGGTGCCCCGGGTGGTGCACACCTCCTCCATCGCCGCCTACGCGCCGACGAACGGCGGCCCGGTGGACGAGGGGTGGCCCACGACCGGTGTGCCCGGCTCGGTCTACGGCGAGGGCAAGGTCGAGGTGGAGGCCGAGCTGCGCCGGTTCGCCGAGGACGAACCGGAGGTGGCCGTCGCGGCGGTCCGGCCCACGCTGGTCGCGCAGGCCGGCGCGTCGGCGAGCTTCCTGGCCCTGTTCTTCGACCCGCTCACGCCCCGGTGGCTGATCGGGTTGCTGCGGGACGGGAAGGTCCCGCTGCTGCCCCTGCCGGCGGACCTGCGGGTGCAGCTCGTGCACGCCGACGACGTGGGCGACGCCGTCGTGCGCATCCTGCACCGCCGGGCGCGCGGCGCGTTCAACCTGGCCGCCGACACCCTCACCGCCGCCGACCTGGCGGGCGTCGCGGGGGCGCGGGCCGTGCCCGTGCCGCCGGCGGTCCTGCGCGCCGCCGTGGCCGCGCTGTGGCGGCTGCGCGCGATCCGCCTGTCCCCCGGCTGGTTCGACGTGGGCACCCGGTCGCCGCTGGTCGACACCACCCGGGCCCGCGCCGAACTGGGCTGGGCGCCGCGCACGGACAGCGCCGGGTGCGCCCGCGAGCAGCTCGCCGGCCTGTCCCGGGCCACGGCGCTGCCCAGCCCCGCGCTGAGCAGGCACCGCCTGGCGGACGAACGCGCCGGGCGAGCACCCGCCGCGCGTCGCGGCGACCGCACGGCGGTGGGCCGGTGAGGATCGCGGTGGTCTCGGAGCAGGTCGACCCGTCGTCCCCGGCGGGCGGGGCGCGGGCCGTGCACGTGACCGGGCTGGCCGCCGCGCTGGCCCGGTCGGGGCACGAGGTGGTCGTGCACTCCCCCGGCGAGGGCCGCGTGCCGGCGCAGCGGGTGCGCACCGAGCAGGGGTACGAGGTGGCGCGCGTGCCCGGCGGGCCGCCGGAGCGGCTGGGCGACGTCGCGGAGCACCTGGAGCGCGCGTGGGTGCGGTGGCGGCCCGACGTCGTCCACGCCCACTCCTGGACCTCGGGGCTGGCCGCCGCGCTGGCGGCGCGCTCGACGGGCGTGCCGCTCGTGCTGACCTTCCACGGTCTGGGCGGGTCGCCCGTCCCGGGGCGGGGTCCCGACTGCCCGGCGGCGCGGGCGGGCCTGGAACGCGTGCTCGGCCGCCAGGCGGCCCACGTCGTGGCGACCTCCGACGCCGAGGCGCGCGACCTGATCGCGCTGGGCGTGGCGCGGAGCAAGGTCACCGTCGTGCCCTGCGGGTTCGACCCGGCACTGTTCAGCCCGGAGGGCCCGGTGGCGGAGCGGCGGTCGCGCCACCGCGTCGTCACGACCGGTCGGCCGGGGGCGCACCGGGGGTTCGGGGACCTGGTCACCGCGCTGCGGTCGCTGCCGGACGCCGAGCTGGTGATCGCCGGCGGGCCCGTCGGGCGGTCGCCGGAGGTGCGGGAATTGCGCGGGCTCGCCGAGCGGTACGGCGTGGACGGGCGCCTGCGGCTGCTCGGCCCGGTGCCGCACGCGGCGATGCCCGCCCTGCTGCGCTCGGCCGACGTGGTGGCCTGCGTGCCGAGGGAGGAGCCGTCCGGGCTCGTGGCGGTGGAGGCGATGGCCTGCCGCGTGCCCGTGGTCGCCTCCGCCGTGGGCGCGCTGGCCGACAGCGTGGTGGACGGCGTGACGGGCACCCTGGTGCCGCCGGACGACCCGGTCGGGCTGGCCCGCGTGCTGCGGTCCCTGCTGGTCGACGCCGCGCGCCGCGACGCCTACGGCACGGCGGGCGCGGACCGGGCCGCGATCCGCTACACCCTGGAGCGCGTCGCCCGGGACACCGAACGGGTGTACGCCGCCGTCACCGGCACCGCACCCGCCGCCGACCTCGCCCCCGCCGCGCCGGGCGACACCGCCTGACCACGCCCGTGCTCGACGGGCGTGGTCCCGCGCCGACCCCGGACCCTCACCGGCGCGGAACCCCGAGAGCGGTCGCGAGCCACTCGTCGGCGCGGGCGTGGAAGCGCCGGGTGACGGTCGAGCCGGCCGCCCAGCTGCCGAAGCCGTGCGGCGCGCCGGGGACGACGTCGGTGGTGACCTCGACGCCGGCGGCGCGCAGCCGGTCGGCGTAGGCCAGGTCCTCGTCGTGGAACAGGTCGACGGTGCCGACGCCGATCCACGTCGGGGGCAGGCCGGTCAGGTCCGGTGCGCGGGAGGCGGCGGTGAACGCCGGCGCGGTGGGCGCGCCGGGGTCGCCGCCGAGGTAGGCGCGCCGGCCGATCAGGTTGCGGCGGTTGTCCCACACGCGGTGCCGCACCGCGTCCAGGTCGCGTCGGGCGGCCGTGCGGTCGTCGAGCACGGGCGCGTGCAGCCACTGCGCGGCCGGCGCCGGACCGCCCTCGGCGTGCAGCCGCTGCGCGAGGCACGCGGCCAGGCCGCCGCCCGCGCTCGCACCGCCCAGGGCGATCCGCGCGGGGTCGACGCCCAGGTCGTCCGCGTGGTCGTGCAGCCACGTCCAGCCCGCGAGGCAGTCGTCCAGCGGCGCCGGGAACGGGTGCTCGGGCGCGAGCCGGTGGTCGACGGAGGCGATCGTGACGCCGAGCGCGCGGGCGAGGGCGACGCAGCGGGCGTCGTCCACCCTGGGGTTGCCCAGCACGTACCCGCCGCCGTGCACCCGGTACAGGGCGGCGGGCGCGGCGGCGGTCACCGGCTGGTGGAGGCGCAGCGGCACGGGCGCGCCGGTGACGTCGCGCACCCGCACCCCCTCGGCGCGCGCGGCGGGCAGGCGGGCGGTCGCGGCGCGGATCAGGCGCAGGACGAGGCGGTTGCCGAGCGGGAGCGGCGGCAGGCGGCGGACGGGGCCGCGCAGTTCGGGGTCGACGAGGGTGAGGTCCACGGGGGCAGCTCCTTCACGGGTCGGGGGTGGTCGGCACGGCGGGTGCCGTCAGGCGGCGTGGGCGTCGCGGACGTCGTGGAGCCCGAGCCTGCGGCTCAGCGCGGCCGCGAGCCGCGTCGTGGTGCGGCGCGGCAGGAAGCGCGCCGTCCAGGTGGCGGCGCGGTTGAGGGGGCGGCCCGGGTAGGAGGCCGTCCGGCCGCGCGCGAAGTCGTCGAGGGTCCGGGCGGCGACGTACGCCGGCGAGTCGGTCACCCTCGGGTCCATGACGGCGGTGGTGCCGTCGAAGAAACCGGTGGCCGTGGCACCGGGGTGCGCGACCATGACCCGCAGCCCGGTGCCCCGGGTCTCCTCGGCGACGGCCTCGGTGAACGACAGGACGAACGCCTTGGTGGCCGCGTAGCCCGCCTGGTACGGGAAGGGCTGGAAGGCGGCCGTGGAGGCCACGTTGACGATGCCGCCCGAGCCCCGGTCGAGCATGTCCCGCCCGATCAGGCCGGTGAGCGCCACCAGCCCGATCACGTTGAGCCGCACGGAGTCCAGGTTCGGGTCGAGCGGGCGGGTGAAGAACGGGCCGACCGAGCCCGCGCCCGCGTTGTTCAGCAGCAGGTCGACGCGGTGGCCGCGCGCGGCCAGCTCCGCCACGAGGGTCGCCGGGCCCTCGGGGTCGGCGAGGTCGGCCGGGACCACGTCGACCGCGCCCCCGTGCCGGCGTGCGGCGGTGGCCACCCGTTCGAGGGCGTCGGCGGAGCGGGCGACGAGCACCAGGTCCGCGCCACGCCGGGCGAGTTCCATCGCGTACGCCTCGCCCAACCCCTTGGACGCGCCGGTGACGACGGCGGTGATGCCCTTGAACGGGTCCACACGACACCCCTTTAGTTCGAGACTCGAAGTTGTTGACCCGACCCTAACAGCTTCGAGCCTCGAAGCAAATTCCTTCGAGGCTCGAAGCGGCTGCTACCCTCGTGCCATGCGCGAGGACGAGCTGGAGGCCGTGGTGCGGGCCAACCAGGAGGTCTTCATGCTCACCGGGGACCGGATCGCCGACGTGCTCGCGGAGCACGGCCTCACCCACGCCACCGCCCAGGCGCTGTGGGCGATCGACCCGGACGAGGACCCGCCGCCGATGAAGGCGATGGCCGAGCGGCTGCACTGCAACGCGCCGAACCTGTCCTTCGTCACCAACCAGCTCGCCGACCGGGGTCTCGTCGAACGGGTCGCCGACCCCCGGGACCGGCGCTCGCGCGTGCTGGTCCTGACCGACGAGGGGCGGCGGGTGCGCGCCGAGGTGGTGCGCGCGGCCCTGCGGCACACGCCGCTGGCCGGCCTGGACGACGCGGACCTGAAGGCCCTGGCGGCGATCCTGGATCGGGCCCTGCGCGGCTGACCGCGACCGCCGGCCGCGGCGTGCGGCTGCCGTCCCCCGGCGTGCGACCGACATCCCCGACGTGCGACCGACATCCCCGACGTGCGACCGACGTCCCCGGCCGCACGGGCAGAATGCGATCATGACCCGTCGATCGCGATCGGCTCCCCTGCTCCTCTCCCTGTCCCTCGTGCTCGGTGTCACCGCCGGCGCCGCGGCCGACGTCGCGGACCCGCTCACGACCGACCTCGACCGCATCCTCGGCGACCCCCGCCTCACCGCGTCGACGGTGGGCCTGGTGGTGCGCGACGCGGCCACCGGCGACCTGCTCTACGGCCGCTCGGGGCGCACCCGCTTCCAGCCGGCGTCCACGGCGAAGGTGGTCACCAGCGCGGTCGCGCTGGACGGGCTCGGGCCCGACTACCGCTGGCACACGTACCTGGCCACGGCCGGGACCGTGCAGGGCGCGGAACTCGCGGGTGACCTGTACCTGCGCGGCACCGGCGACCCGACGACGCTCGCCGCCGACTACGACGACCTGGCCGCGCAGCTCGCCGCCACCGGGGTGCGGACCGTGCGCGGCGCGCTCGTCGCGGACGACAGCTGGTTCGACTCCGTCCCGCTGGGCACCGGGTGGGCCTGGGACGACGAGCCGCACTACTACAGCGCCCAGACCTCGGCGCTGACGATCGCGCCGGACACCGACTACGACTCCGGTTCCGTCGTCGTCTCCGTCTCCCCCGGCACGGCGGGCGGTCCCGCGCGGGTGCGCGTCGACCCGCCGGTGGCGCTCGACATCCGCAACAGCGCCACCACGACGGCGGGCGGCGGTGGCGTGCACGTGCAGCGGGCGCACGGCGGCAACGTCGTGCACGTCGGCGGCTCGATCGCGCCGGGCGCGGGGACCCACGCCTCCTACATCTCGGTGGACGACCCGACCGCGCTGGTGGCCGACCTGTTCCGCCGGTCCCTGGCGGCCAGGGGGATCACCGTGACCGGCGGCACCGAGTTCCGGGCCACGCCGGGCTCGGCGCGCGTGCTGGCGACCCACAGCTCGATGACGCTGCGCGAACTGCTCGTGCCGTTCCTCAAGCTCAGCAACAACATGCACGCCGAGGCGCTGGTCAAGACGCTGGGGCGCGAGGTCAACGGCGAGGGCTCGTGGTCGGCGGGCGTGCGGGCGCTGGAGTCCCTGCTGCCCGGCCTGGGCGCGGACCCGATGACCATGAACCTGTTCGACGGGTCGGGCATGTCGAGGATGGACGTGCTGTCGCCGGACCTGTTCGCGGCGGTCCTCCGGTCGGCGCGCGGCAAGCCCTGGTTCGGCGACTGGTACGCCGCGCTGCCGGTCGCGGGGCAGCCGGACCGGATGGAGGGCGGCACCCTGCGCAACCGGATGGCGGGCACCGCCGC
The DNA here is from genome assembly GCF_051756985.1 of Saccharothrix sabaoui. Taxonomy (NCBI): domain Bacteria; kingdom Bacillati; phylum Actinomycetota; class Actinomycetes; order Pseudonocardiales; family Pseudonocardiaceae; genus Saccharothrix; species Saccharothrix sabaoui. The sequence continues at coordinate 16,180 of NZ_JBPKJK010000037.1, read as the reverse complement.
GGCCGGCAACCTGCGCGCCAAGACCGGCTCGATGACCGGGGTGAGCGCGCTGTCGGGCTACGTGACCAACGCCGACGGCCGGGAGCTGGTGTTCTCGTTGATGATGAACAACTTCGTGTCGTCCGTGCCGCGCGACATCGAGGACGCGGTCGCCGTCCGGCTGGCCTCCGACCGGGCGGGCCAGGCGCAGCCGGGGGCGCGGGCCGAGCGCCGGGCCGCGCCGACCAAGGCCGACCGGGGGCTGGACCTGGAGTGCTCCTGGACGAAGTCCTGCTGAGTCCCGTCCCGTCGCGGGGCCCCGCCACCGAGGTGGTGGGGCCCCGCGCGTCGGGGGGTCACCCGGGGCCGACCCGGTAGCGGCGCACGGGTCCGTGCGCGGTGTCGCGGACGCCCTCGAAGACGGCGCCGACGCGCTCGATCGTCCTGGCCGACGCCGCGTTGTCCACCAGGCACGTCAGCACGACCGGGTCCACCCCGCGCCCGCGCGCCTCGCCGACCGCCCGGCCCAGCGCCCACGAGGCCAGTCCGCGCCGGCGCGCGGAGGGACGGACCCCGTAGCCCACGTGGCCGAACTGCCGCACGTGGTCGTCGTCCCCGTACCGCAGAGCGATGCCGCCGAGCACGCGGTCGTCCTCGACGATCCACCGGTGCACGGAGGTCCGGCCGCCGGGCCGGGCCGGGTCCGCCTGGCCGGCCAGCCGCGCGACCCAGGCCGCGAACCCGGCGGGCGAGTCGGTCTCGTCGGGGGCGAGCAGCCCGAAACCGTCCTCGTGCAGGCCCGGCCCCCACTCGCGGTGCGCGGCATGACAAAGGCTTGTCCGGTCACTCCCCCGTTCGGCCCTTCACTTCTGTCTGGACCGTTCATAAGTTGAAGAAGTCTGATGCAAAAGTCCGGGGACAGCGAGCGAAAGTCCGTCTGTCGACCTGGGTCACCGACGACTTCCCGACCCTTCCGACTGCCGACGGCCCGATCGGGCCGTACCTCGTCGCGCGCGCCGAACGGAGCAGGATGGACAACGACGCCCAGACCGGTTGGCTCAGCAGGCTGATCTCCCGCCGCGCGGTGCTCGCGACGAGCGCCGCCGGCCTCGCCGTGCCCGCCCTCGTGGCCGCCGGCCCGGCGACGTCCCACCACCGGGCGGCGGCGCGGGCCGGGACCACCAGGAGGGTCACCGTCTACGCGGAGGCCCTGCCCGGCAACCTCTACGGCTACGGCCTCGAACCCGGCGGGGCCACCGTCCCCGGCCCGACCTTCGAGGTCTACGAGGGTGACGCGCTGGAGATCACGCTGGTCAACAACACCGACCGGCGGATGTCCATCCACCCGCACGGCGTCGACTACAGCACCGACTCCGACGGCGCGCCGCTGAACGACTCGTTCAACGACCCGGGCGAGACGCGCACCTACACGTGGCGCACGCGCGAGATGACGAGCGCCGGGGACGGCAGCAGGCGGTTCATGCCGGGCAGCGCGGGCTACTGGCACTACCACGACCACGCCATGGGCACCGACCACGGCTCGCTGGGCATCGCCCGCGGCCTGTACGGGGCGCTGGTCGTGCGCCGCCGCGGGGACCTGCTGCCGGACCGGCAGTTCGTCGCCGTGTTCAACGAGATGTCGGTCAACAACCGGGTCGCGCCGCACACGCCGGTCTTCGAGGCGGACCTCGGCCAGCGGGTCGAGTGGATCGCCATCGGCCACGGCAACCAGTTCCACACCTTCCACCTGCACGCCCACCGCTGGGCGGACAACCGCACGGGGATGCTCGAAGGCCCGGCCGACCCCAGCCAGGTCGTCGACAACAAGGACCTCAACCCGGGCGGCTCGTTCGGGTTCCAGGTCATCGCGGGGGACGGGGTGGGGCCGGGCGCGTGGATGTACCACTGCCACGTGCAGTCGCACTCCGAGACGGGGATGTCGGGGATCTTCCTGGTGCGCAACGCCGACGGCACCATGCCGCCCGGCGCGCAGGACGCCCTCGACCGCTTCCGCGGCCACGCGCACGGCTCGGCGGGCGCGCCGGGACGGGCACAGGACCACGCGCAGGACCGGGCACAGCCGCAGGAACACCACTGACCGCACGACGTGCCTACGGTGAAGGAGTCGGCAATGGGCAGAGGGTTTTCTCCGGGCAGGCGGCGCGGGGGGACGCGGGCGCTGGTGGCGGCGACCGCCGCGGCGGCGCTGGTGGGCGGGGTCCTCGTCCCGACCCCGGCGACCGCGCAGGCCCCGCGGGCGCCGGCGGTCACCGCGGCGGGCACGTCGGTGCTGGTCTTCCACGGGCCGGCGGACGGGCAGGAGGACCCGGTCGCGCGTGCCGCGCGGGCGTTCCGGGAGATCGGCGCGGCGAACGGGATCACCGTGGAGACGTCGTCCGACCCGGCGGTGTTCACGCCGGACGGGCTGGCCGGGCACCGCGGCGTGGTGTTCCTGTCGGCGGCGGGCGTCGCGCTCGGCCGCGAGCGGGAAGCCGCGCTCCAGGCGTACGTGCGCAACGGCGGCGGGTTCCTCGGCGTGGGCGACGCGGCCAAGGCGCAGGCCGGGTCGGCCTGGTTCACCGGCCTCATCGGCACCCGCCCGGCCGGCGGCGACAACACGCCCGAGGCGGTCGCCGCCGTGACGGCCAGCGGCGAGAACCCGCCCAACGAGACCAAGGAGAAGCTCACCGACGGGGACGACCGCACCAAGTGGCTGACCCGCGCCACGACCGCCTGGGTCGCCTACCGGCTCAACGCCGCCGCCGCGGTGAACCGCTACTCGCTCACTTCCGCCAACGACGCCGCCGGGCGCGACCCGCGCGACTGGACCCTCCAGGGCTCGGCGGACGGCACGACGTGGACGGACCTCGACCGGCGGACCGGGCAGACCTTCGACGACCGCCTGCTGACCCGCACGTTCACCGTCGCCGAACCCCGGTCGTTCCAGCACTACCGGTTGGCCGTCACCGCGAACGGCGGCGAGCCGCTGATCCAGCTGGCCGACCTGAGGCTGCTGTCCGGCGACCCCACTCCCCCGCCCACGCCCGCCGTGCAGCAGGCCCGGGTCAACGTCCTGGACCGGCTGCACCCGGCGACCGAGGACCTGCCGCCCAACGTCACGCTGACCGACCGCTGGTACAACTGGGACCCCAACCCGGTCGGCCTGGTGCACACCGTCGCCCAGGTCGAGGAGTGGGGCTACCGGCCCGGCCCGGGGGCCAACGGCGCGTTCCACCCGGTGTCCTGGTGCCGCGACTACGACGGCGGCCGGTCCTTCTACACCGGCATGGGGCACACCGAGGGCAGCTACGACGCGCAGGCGTTCCGCGCGCACCTCGCCGGCGCGCTGAAGTGGACCACCGGGGTGGTGCGCGGCGACTGCCGGGCCACCATCGCCGCCAACTACGAGGTCGAGCGGCTGACCGCGGCCAACCAGAAGGGGCAGCTCGACCAGATCGGCGAGCCGCACGGCCTGACCGTCGCGCCGGACGGCACGGTCTTCTACGTCGGCAAGGCGGCCTGCCCGACCGGGCCGATCGCCGACTGGGCCAAGCCGGAGGTCGGCTTGGGCTGCGGCACGATCCACCGGTACTCGCCGGGCGACGGGGAGGTGGAGCTGCTGGCCACGCTGCCCGTCATGGGCAACCGGGGCAGCGGCTCCGAGCTGGTCAAGAACGAGGAGGGCCTGCTCGGGATCGTGCCCGACCCGGCGTTCGCGCGGAACGGGTGGCTGTACGTCTACTGGATGCCGCACGACACCGTGGACCGGGAGAAGCGCACCGGCAAGCGCACGATCTCGCGGCTGACCTACGACCGGGCCACGCGGACCATCGACCTCGCCTCGCGCGCGGACCTGTTGCAGTGGACCGCCCAGCAGCACAGCTGCTGCCACGCGGGCGGCGGCATGGCGTTCGACGCGGCGGGCAACCTCTACGTCGGCTCCGGTGACAGCAACTCATCCGAGGGCTCGCAGGGCTACTCGGGCAACAACTGGACGGCCGAGCACCAGGGACTGTCCTTCCAGGACGCCCGCCGCACGGCCGGCAACACGAACGACCTCAACGGCAAGATCATCCGCATCCACCCCGAACCCGACGGCACGTACACGATCCCCGAGGGCAACCTGTTCCCGCCGGGCACCGACAAGACCCGCCCGGAGATCTACGTGATGGGCGTGCGCAACATCTCGCGGCTCCAGGTCGACCCGGTCACGCAGTGGCTGACCGCCGCGTGGGTCGGCCCGGACGCCACGGCGCCGAGCCCCGAGCTGGGACCGGCCAAGTACGAGACCGCGACGATCATCACCGAGGCGGGCAACCACGGCTGGCCGTACTGCATGGGCAACCGGCAGCCCTACCGCGACCGCAGCGACACCGACGCCAAGGTGCTGACCGGCTGGTACGACTGCGACGCGCCGAAGAACACCTCGCCGCGCAACACCGGCCTGGTCGACCTGCCGCCGGTGAAGGACAACATGATCTGGTACTCGCCGGGCGGCGGCGGCCCGGTGTTCCCGCTGCGCCCGGACGGCGTGCCGTCGTACAAGGCGGCCGAGGCCACCTACACCCAGCCGTGGCTGCGCGGTGGCGGCCAGGCCGTGATGACCGGGCCGACCTACCGGCGCGAGCTGGTCGACACCGGCAGCGGCGTCGCGTGGCCGGAGCACTGGGACGGCAAGTGGTTCATCGGCGACCAGAGCAGCTCGGCCAACCGGGTCGCGGTCACGGTCGACCCGGACGGCGTGCCGACCGCCGCGCCGCCGGTGTTCGTCGAGACGCTGCGGGCGATCATCCCGGGCGGCAACGGCGACGACCGGCTCCAGAGCTGGATGGACGCGAAGTTCGGCGCGGACGGCGCGCTGTACCTGCTCGACTACGGCGGCGGGTTCTTCAGCCTGCACGCCAACCAGAAGCTGATCAGGGTCTCCTACCGGGGCGGCGCGCCCACCCCCGTGCCCGCGGCGACCTCGGTGGCCGTGCAGGGCAAGCCGCTCACCACCGCGTTCACCGGCTCGAAGGCCGGCGGCGTCGAGCACCGCTGGGAGTTCGGCGACGGGACGTCCTCCACCGAGGCCGACCCCCGGCACACCTACGCCAGGCCGGGCACCTACGACGCGACGCTGACCGTGACCTACGCCGACGGCGAGCGGCACGTCGTGCCGCTGGAGGTGGACGTCGGGTGCGCCGTGCCCGACGACCGCGACACGGTGTGGACGGGCGCAGTCGACTCCGGCGTGCCCAACGAGCAGGTCGGCGGCGGCTGCACGATCAACGACCTGGTCGACGACGAGAGCGCGTGGCCCGACCACGGCGCGTTCGTCCGCCACGTCACCGCGCTGGCCGACCGGTTGCAGCGCGACGGCGTGATCGGCGGGCGCGAGAACAGCGCCCTGGCGCGCGCCGCGGCGGCGTCCGACGTCGGCACGCCCGCCAACACCGGCTACGAGCCGATCTTCGACGGCACCGCGCAGTCGCTGCGCGGGTGGACGCAGGCGCCGTCCGGGTCGTTCTCGGTCCAGCCGGACGGCGTGCTGCGGTCCTCCGGCGGGCTGGGGATGCTGTGGTACCACGCGAAGCGGTTCGGCGACTTCTCGGTCAAGCTCCGGTTCCGCGACTCCTCACCGGAGGGCACGCGCGCCAACAGCGGCGTGTTCACCCGGTTCCCGGACCCGCGCACACCGCTGGAGCAGCGACCGCCGGACAGCTGCGGCACCACGGGCAGCGCCCGCACGTCCCCCGCGTGGGTGGCGATCTTCTGCGGGCACGAGGTCCAGATCTACGACGGGGAGACCGGTGAGCCGCAGAAGACCGGCTCGGTCTACAACTTCGACCCGGTCGGGCTGCCGGGCGCGGGCGCAACTCCGAAGGGCGTGTGGAGCGACTACGAGATCAGGGTCGTCGGGCAGCGCTACACGATCACCCGCGACGGCGTGGTGATCAACGAGTTCGACAACGCGCCGGGCAAGCAGTCGTCCCGCGCCGGCGACCCGCCGACCGACCTGCGCCAGTTCGCCGAGGGCTTCCTCGGCCTCCAGAACCACGGGACGAACGACGTGGTCGACTTCCGCGACATCAGGGTGCGGTCGCTGTGACCGCCCGGGGGAGGTTCCGCGTGCTCCGGCGCTCCGTCGCCGCGGTGGTGGGCTCGTTGCTGGTGGCGTCCGCGCTCCCGGCCTCGGCGCTCCCCGCGTCCGCGCTCCCGACGCCCGTGCTCCCCGCGCCGGTGTCCGCCGCCCAGGTGCTGACGTGGACCGCGGACAACGACATCACCCGCTACAGGTCCGCGCCCGCCGGGGCGGTGGCGGGCGCGGCGACCCTCGTGTTCGAGAACAGCGAGGCGACCGGCAACACCACCGGGATGCCGCACACGCTGACCTTCGACACCGAGACGCCCGGCTACAACCACGACGTCGACGTGGACGTGCTGGCCAACCCGTTCGACAGCGCCAACGGCCGCCACCAGGTCGACGTCGTGCTCACGCCCGGCAGGTACCGCTACCACTGCACCATCCCGGGCCACAGCACGATGGTCGGCGAGCTGGTGGTGACCGAGGGCGGCGGCGAGGACACCACACCGCCCGAGGTCGCCGCCCAGGTCGCGGGCGACCGGAACGCCGACGGCGACTACCTGGGCGCGGCCGCGGTCACCGTGACGGCCTCCGACGCCGGGTCCGGCGTCGCCCTGGTGGAGTACCAGGTCGACGACACCGGGTTCGAGCCCTACACCGCGCCGGTCCGCGTCACCTCGGTGGGCGACCACTCGGTGCAGTACCGGGCGACGGACGAGGCCGGCAACACGTCACCGGTGGGGTCCGCGCGGTTCGCCGTCGTCGAACGGCCCGCCGAGGACACCACCCCGCCGGTCGTCGCCGCGCAGGTGACCGGCGAGCGGAACGCGGACGGCCACTACCTCGGCGAGGCGACCGTGACGGTCACCGCCACCGACGCGGGCTCCGGCGTGCGCAGCACCGAGTACACCGTGGACGGCGGTCCGTGGACGCCCTACACCGCGCCGGTCGAGGTCACCGCGCCCGGCGCGCACATGGTCCACCACCGCGCGACCGACAACGCCGGCAACACCTCCGCGGAGGGCATGAGCGGCTTCACCGTCGTGGAACGCCCGGTCGAGGACACCACGCCGCCGACGACGGCCGGCGCGGTGACCGGGGAGCGGGACCCGGTCGGGAACTACCTGGGCACCGCGACCGTCACGATCACCGCCGGCGACGACGGCTCCGGCGTGGACTCCATCGAGCACACCGTGGACGGCGGTGCGTGGACCCGCTACACCGCGCCGGTCGCGGTGCGCGCGGAGGGCGCGCACGCGGTGCGCTACCGGGCCACCGACCGGGCCGGCAACACCGCGCCGGAGAAGTCGCTGTCGTTCACCGTCGTCGCCCCCGGGCAGGACGCGTGCCCCGACTCCGACACGCGGCGGACGGTGGTCATCGGGGACGACGACACCGGCGTCCCGAACGGGGACACCGGGAACGGCTGCACCGTCAGCGACCTGATCGACCAGCACGGCGGGCACGCCGACCACGGCGCGTTCGTCCGGCACGTCGAGCGCGTCACCGGCGACCTGGTGGCCCGCGGCCTGCTGACCCGGCGGGAGCAGGGCGTCCTCGTGCGCGCCGCCTCGCGCTCCGACATCGGCACCTGACCCCCTCCAGCCCCGTCCGCACCCAGCAGGGAGAACGACCATGGCCAGACGGACCGCATCCGCACTCGCGACCCTGAGCGTCGTCGCCGCCGCCGCGGTGCTCGCCCCGACCGCCCACGCGGGCCTGGTCACGCACTGCGTGGGCAGCGGCGGGGCCGTGACGGTCCCCAACGACCTGCTCGTGCCCGCCGGGGGGTCGTGCTCGCTGGCCGGCACCACCGTCACCGGCAACGTGCAGGTGGCGGCGGGCGCCAACCTGGTGGTGACGGGCGGCACGGTCAACGGCGAGGTCCGGGTCGCCGCCGACGGGTACCTCGACGCCACCGACACCCGCGTCGACGGGCAGGTCGTGCTCGCGCCGGGCGGGTTCGGCGTGTTCCTGAAGAACACCGGCACCGGCCGGGTCGTGGTCGAGCCCAGGGGCTCGGCGGCGGCCGACGGGTTCCTGTTCGTCGAGGGCGGCTCGTCGATCGACGGCGACCTGACGGCCGGGTCCGGCGAGGTCAGCGTGACCGGCAGCGAGATCACCGGCGACGTCGGCACCAGCGGCGCGTACTTCACCGACCTGCACGACACCTTCGTGGACGGCGCGCTGTCGGTGCTGAACAACGCCACCGGCAGCGTCGTGTGCGGTGGCGCGGTGCAGGGCAGGGCGACGTTCGCGGGCAGCCTCGGCGGCATCCAGCTCGGGCCGAACGGCGCGCTGGACACCTGCGCCTCGGGCGGCTACTTCGCCCGGGACGTCGTCGTCTCCAGCACCACCGGCCGCACCACGCTGCACGACAACGTGATCAACGGCGAGCTCCGGCTGACCGCCAACAACCCGGTGGCCGAGGTGGCGGCCGACAACCGGGTCCGCGGCGGCATCACCGGCGACCACACCGCGCCGGCACCGGCGGCCGGTGCCGCGCTCGCCGACGACACCGCCCGCGGCACGGGCGGGCGGCGCGCCCAGGACCGGGCGGCCGAGGCGCGGGCCGAGGTCGCCGCGAGGGGTCCCGCCGGTCTGTGACCGCGCGATCCCGGTCCCGGCCCGTGCGCGGGTCCGGGACCGCCGGGGGTCCGGGACCGCCGGGCGGGTCCAGGTCCGCCGGACAGGTCCAGGGCCGCCGAGCGGGTCCGGGACCGCCAGGCGGGTCCAGGGCCGCCGGGGTCCAGGGCCGCCGGGGGCGTCAGGTCAGCCGGCGGTCCAGGACCTCGGCCGACAGCACGTGCTGCACGACCATCACGGACGCGCCCAGCACACCCGCCTCGGTGCCCGCCTTGGACGTGACGATGCGCAGGTCCTGGGTCGCCAGCGGCAGGGAGCGGCGGTAGACCGACTCGCGCACGCCCGCCAGCAGCATCTCCCCCGACTGGGCGACCAGGCCGCCCACCACGATCAGCGACGGGTTGAACATGCTGACGCACGCCGCCAGCACCTCGCCCACCTCGCGGCCCGCCTGGCGCACCACCCGACCGGCCTCGGCGCTGCCCTCGCGCACCAGCCGCACCACGTCCGCCGCGGTCCACGCCTCCACGCCCCGCGCCCGCAGCGCCGACGCCAGCGCCGGTCCGCCCGCCACGGCCTCCAGGCAGCCCGTGTTGCCGCACCGGCACAGCACGTCGCCCGCACCGGGCGCGTGCACGTGCCCCAGGTCGCCCGCCGCGCCGGCCGCGCCCCGGTGCAGCACGCCGTTGCTGATGAAGCCCGCGCCGATGCCGGTGGCCATCTTGACGACGATCACGTGCCGGGAGTCCGGGAAGCACCGGGTGTGCTCGCCCAGCGCCATCAGGTTGACCTCGTTGTCGACCAGGACCGGCACGCCGAGTTCCGCGCCGACCGCGCCCGGCACGTCGAACCCGTCCCAGCCGGGCATGATCGGCGGGTTGTTCGGCCGGCCGCTGGAGTGCTCCACCGGACCGGGCAGGCCGATGCCCGCACCGGCCAGGGTGGCCGGGTCGAGGTCGGGGAGCATCCCGCGCCACGTCTTGACCAGCAGCGGCAGGACGGCGGCGGGACCGTCCGCGATGTCCAGCGGCACCTCCTCGACCGCCGACAGCCGGCCGTCGAGGTCCGTCACCGCGACCGTGGCGCGGGTGGCGCCGACGTCGGCGACCAGCACCGACCGCGCGCCGGCGTTGAACGAGAACAGGTCGGCCGGCCGGCCGCCGGTGGACTGCCCGATGCCGCCGCCGACGACCAGCCCCGCGTCCAGCAGCGCCTCCAGGCGGGTGCGGACGGCGGACCGCGCCAACCCCGTCTCGGCCGCGATGTCGGCCCGGGTGCGGGGCCGGCCGTCCCTGAGCAGGCGCAGGACCGCGGCGGGGGAGGCGGTGGCGTAGCCCGGTGCCCTGTCCATCCGCCCAGTGTCGCAGAGCGTGAAAGCTCCTGGTCAGCTTCGTGTTGCGGCGCACTGGGGATCATCCGAACGGACCGGTCGGCGGCCTGGCCTCAGGGGTTGGCCCGGGTGACCAGGTCGGCGACCCGCGCGGCGTCGAGCGGACTGCCCGGGAACGCGCCGAGCCGGCCCAGCGGCAGGCTGCCGAGGAAGGCGAAGACCTGCGGGTCGGCGAACATCCCGCCCCCGCCGTCGGCCAGGGCCTCTCCCAACACCTGCGCGCCCCTCGGGTCGGCCTGCCACTCGGCGAGCGTCGAGTCCGCCGTCAGCGGCACCCTGGTGTCGTCGCCGTCGACCACGACCGACACCGCCGCGCGCAGGTCGCGCGACGACGCGCCGACCTCGAAGACGTGCTCGCCGCCCTCGACGACCCACCGCCCCAGGCGCGGGTCCCAGTGCTCCAGGTCGGCGCGCGGGATGCGCACCACGGCTTCGACCGTGCGCCCGGCCGGGACCTCGACGAGGGCGAAGCCCCTCAGCTCGCGCGGCACGCGGCGCACCGCCGAGCCCGGCACGCTCCCGTACACCTGGACGACCTCGCGGCCGTCCCGGTCGCCGTCGTTGGTGACCGGCACCCGCACCTCGACGCCGCCGTCCGCGGTGGACGCGCTCGCCGTGCCGTAGGTGAAGGTGGTGTAGGACAGGCCGAAGCCGAACGGGTAGGCGACCTCCTGCCCGCGCGCGTCGAACCCGCGGTGGCCGACGTGCAGGCCCTCGCCGTAGCGGACGTGCCCGGCCTCGCCCGGGAAGTCCAGGTGGGACGGGTGGTCGGCGAGCGCGAGCGGGATGGTCTCGGCGAGCCGGCCCGACGGGTCCACCACGCCGAACAGCACGTCGGCGAGCGCGCTCCCGCCCGCCTGGCCGAGCAGCCACCCCTCCACCAGGGCGGGCACCGCGCGGTCCCAGGGGCGGGTGAGCACGACGGCCCCGTTGGACAGCACGACGACGGTCCTCGGGTTGGCCTCCACGACCCGTTCGACGAGCGCGACCTGGTCGGCGGGCAGGTCGAGCGAGGCGCGGTCGAGCCCCTCGGTCTCCTGCGCGGTGCCGATGAAGACCACCGCCACGTCGGCGGCCCGCGCGGTCTCGACCGCCTCGGCGGCGAGCGCCCCGCCGTTCCCGTCGTCGCCGTCGAGCGAGTAGCCGGCGGCGAACGCGACGGGCGCGGACGTCAGCCCCCTGATCGCGGTCAGCGCGTCGTCCAGCCGGGTCGGGTTGACCTGCGAGCTGCCGCCGCCCTGGTAGCGCGGGCTCCGCGCGTACTCGCCGACGACCGCGACCGACACGCCCCCGCGCGGCAGCGGCAGCAGGCCGCCGTCGTTCTTGAGCAGCACGACGGCGCGCGCGGCGACCTCCCGGGCGAGGGCGTGGTGCGCGTCGGCGTCGCGGGTCGCCGCCGGGTCGGCCCCGGCGACCGCCCGGTCGACCAGGGCCAGGACCCGGTCGGCGGCGGTGTCCAGGGCGGCGGCGTCGAGCGTGCCGTCCTCCACCGCCCGCACCAGGGCCTCGTCCCCGGCGGGGTCGGGACCGGGCATGGTCAGGTCGAGCCCGGCCCGCACGGCGGCGACGCGGTCGACCACGGCGCCCCAGTCGGACACCACCAGACCGTCGAAGCCCCATTCGTCGCGCAGCACCTCGGTGAGCAGCCAGTGGTGCTCGGAGGCGTGGACGCCGTTGACCTTGTTGTAGGCGCACATCACGGTCCACGGCCGGGCGTCCCGCACGACCCGCCGGAACGCCCTCAGGTACACCTCGCGCAGGGTGCGCTCGTCGACGTCGGCGCTCACCCGCATCCGGTCGGTCTCCTGGCTGTTGACCGCGAAGTGCTTGAGCGACGCGCCGACGCCCCGGCTCTGGAGGCCGCGCACCCACTCGACCGCGAGGACGCCGGCGAGCAGCGGGTCCTCCGCGTAGTACTCGAAGTTGCGGCCGCCGAGCGGGGTGCGCTTGAGGTTGACGCCGGGGCCGAGCAGGACGTGCACGCCCATCGCGCGGGCCTCCTCGCCGAGCGCCTCGCCGACCCGGCGGACCAGGTCGGGGTCCCAGGTGGAGCCGAGCGCGACGGCGGGCGGGAAACAGGTCGCCGGCTCGCTGTCGAGCAGGCCGACGTGGTCGCCGCCGGCGCGCTGCGCGCGGACGCCGTGCGGCCCGTCGGTGAGGGTGATCGCGGGGACGCCCGCGACGGCGGTGGTGTGCCAGAAGTCGCCGCCGCTGGTCAGCGCGGCCTTCTCCGCCGTGGACAGGTGCGGCGGCCGGTCGTCGGTGCTCACGGTGTTCCCTTCGTGGTCCCGCGTTACTGAGTACCTACTAAGTACTCGGCCCACGGTACCCTGGGCGCGACCGGACGGCAGGGGGTGCGACCGTGGCGGGTGAACCGGCCCGGCGGGACCGTGCGCGCCTGCCGGCGGCCGAGCGGCGGCGGCAGATCGTCGAGGTGACCACCCGGCTGATCGCCGAACGGGGCTTCTGGGGCCTGTCGATGCAGGACGTCGCCGACGACTGCGGCCTCACCGTGCCCGGCCTGCTGCACCACGTCGGGTCGAAGGACGGCCTGCTCATCGCCGTCCTGGAGCACCGCGACGCCGAGGACGCCCGGACGCTCGCCGCCGAACTGGGCGCGCCCGCGCCGCCCGTCGACCTCACCGGCGTGGACCTGCGGCGGATGTGCTCGGCGCTGGTGCGGCGCAACGCGGCGCAGCCGGAGATCGTGCGGCTGTTCGCCGTGCTGGAGGCCGAGTCGCTGGCCCCGAGCCACCCCGCGCACGCCTACTTCGCGGCCCGCCAGGACAGCACGCTCGCCGTGTTCACCGACCTCGCCAAGGGGCTCACCGGCTCACCGGGCTCCCTGGCCCGGCAGGTCGTGGCGATGATGGACGGCCTCCAGGTCCAGTGGCTGCGCGCACCCGCCACCACCGACCTGGTCGAGCAGTGGGAAGCCGCCGCCGAGGTGCTGTTCGCCGGGTCGCGCTAGCCCGCTCGACGCGGTCGACGCGGCACCCGGAGCCGACCGGATCGCGTTATCGCTAACACCGTCACCCGAGAGCCGCTGTTGACAACGCCGCACTCCCCGCGTTACGAAGGTGACCCACCCCACTCGTCGACACCGCCGCTCCGCACCCTCGGTTGTTAGCGCTAACAAGAGCTTGTCGCCCCGACCACCGCAGATCGGAGCAGACCATGCACCGACGAGCCCGCGCCTGCGCGGTGTCGCTCCTCGTCCTCGCCGCCTCGCTCGCCCTGCCGGCCGCCGCCTCCGCCGCCCCGCTGCCCGCCGGCGCGAGGTCGCTGGAGGCGGTCAACTCCCCCGGCCGGTACGTCCGGCACGTCGACTTCCTCGGCCGGCTCGACCCCGTGACGGCCGGCAGCACGGCGCGGGTGAAGTCCGACGCCACGTTCACCGCGGTCAACGGCCTGGCCTCGCCGTCGTGCTCCTCGTTCCAGGCGGCCAACGGGATGTTCCTGCGGCACCGCGACTGGCGCGTGCGCCTGGAGCCGAACACGGGTGACGCGCGGTTCCGCGAGGACGCGACGTTCTGCGCCGCGGCCGGGTCGGTGACCGGCTCGGTGTCGCTCGTGCCGTTCAGCCACCCGGACCGGCGGCTGCGGCACCGCGACTTCGAGCTGTGGGTGGACCCGTACCAGGACACCGCGGGTTTCCGCGCCGACAGCTCGTTCCGGCTCACCGCGCCGTGGACCCCGAAGACGACCAGGGGTCCGGTGCTCCCCGGCCTGTTCGCCGACCCGCACATCGTGCACCTCGACGGCCGCTACCACCTCTACCCCACGACGGACGGCTACGCGGGCTGGGCCTCGCCGTACTACAAGGCGTTCTCCTCCACCGACCTGGTGAACTGGACCGACCACGGCCCGGTGCTCGACCTCGGCCCGGACGTGTCGTGGGCGGACGACTCGGCGTGGGCGCCGGCGGTGGTGGCGAAGAACGGCCGGTACTGGCTGTACTTCAGCGGCGGCGCGGCGTTCGGCGACACGGGCAAGCACCTGGGCGTGGCGGTGTCCGACTCGCCCACCGGCCCGTTCCGCGACGCGCTCGGGCGCCCGCTCGTCCGCGCCGGGGCGTACGCCGGGCAGGCCATCGACCCGATGGTGTTCACCGACGACGACGGGCGGTCCTACCTGTACTGGGGCAACGGCGCCGCGCACGTCGTGCCGCTCAACGCGGACATGGTGTCGTTCGACCCCGCGCAGGTGCGCACCGCCACCCCGAGCGGCTACCGCGAGGCGTCGTTCGTGCTCAAGCGCAACGGCACCTACTACTTCACGTGGTCGGAGAACGACACGCGCGACGAGGACTACCGCGTCGCCTACGCCACCGGCCCGTCGCCGCTGGGCCCGTGGACCAAGCGCGGGGTCGTGCTCCAGAAGCGCCTGGACCTCGGCGTCAAGGGGCCCGGCCACCACTCGGTGGTGCGGGTGCCCGGCACCGACACCTGGTACGCGGCCTACCACCGGTTCGCCGTGCCCGCCGGCAACGGCACCAACCGCGAGGTGACCGTCGACCGCATGGCGTTCAACGCCGACGGCACCATCAGCCCGATCGTCCCGACGCTGTGACGAGGAGTCCCGCTGTGTCCCGAACGACCACGAGGGTCGGCGCCCTGTTCGCCGCCGCCGCCCTGCTGCTCACGTCCTGGTCGGCCCCGACCGCCCCGCGCGCGTCGGCCGCCGAGCCGTTCACCGGCTACCTGATGGCGCACTTCACCGGCGAGCACGCCACCGGCGAGCAGCTGCACCTGGCGCACAGCCGGGACGGCCTGCGCTGGACCGACCTGAACAACGGCGCGCCCGTGCTGCTGTCCACCGTGGGCACGCGCGGCGTGCGCGACCCCGCGCTGGTCCGCTCCCCCGCCGGCGACCGGTACTGGATCATCGCGACGGACCTGCGCATCGCGAGCGGCACGTCGTGGTCCGACGCGGCCAACAACGGCAGCAAGTCCCTGGTGGTGTGGGAGTCCACCGACCTGGTCACCTGGTCCGCGCCGCGCCTGCTGAACGTGGCGGGCGGCATCCCCGGTGCGGGCGACGCGTGGGCCCCCGAGGCGATCCACGACCCGGCGTCCGGCGACTACGTCGTCTACTGGGCGACGAACGCGACGCTCAACGGCGTGAAGAAGCACCGCATCTACTACGTGCGCACCAGGGACTTCCGGTCCGTGAGCACGCCGGTGCTCTACCTCGACCGGGGCGCGGGGCAGGGCGTCATCGACACCCAGGTGGTCGAGTCGCCCGAGGGCGTGGGCGGGTACCGCTACTTCCGCGCCTCCGCCGACGGCCACATCACCGTCGAGGGCAGCAACTCGATCCTGGGCACGTGGACCACCATCGGCAACCTGTCGCACATGGGGATCTCCAACGGGGCCACCGGCGGCACCGTGGTCGAGGGTCCGATGTGGATGCGCTTCAACGGCCGCACCGAGTGGGCGCTGTGGCTGGACCAGTACGCCACCGGGCGCGGGTACATGCCGATCACGTCGTCGAACCTGGGCAGCACGCGGAACTTCGCCACCCGCACCGACTTCTCATTGGGCGGCACGCGCAAGCGGCACGGCTCGATCCTCAACCTCACCGCCGCCGAGGAGGGCCGGGTGCTGGCGAAGTGGGGCGCGTCCGCACCGGTCAGCCGCATCCAGTCGTACACGCACCAGGACCGGTACGTGCGGCACGCCGACTTCGACGTGCGGATCGACCCGAACGTGAGCCCGGTGCAGGACTCCCAGTTCCGCGTCGTGACCGGCCTGGCCGGGACGGGCACGGTGTCGTTCCAGTCGGTCAACTACCCCGGTCACTACCTGCGGCACTACGGTTTCGACTTCGTGCTGGCCGCGAACGACGGCACCGCGACGTTCGGCGGTGACGCCTCGTTCCGCCAGGTGGCGGGGCTGGCCTCCTCGTCGTGGGCGTCGTTCCAGTCGTACAACCACCCGGACCGCCACATCCGCCACTACGGCTACCAGTTGCGGCTCGACCCGATCACGGACGCGACGGGGAGGGCGGACGCGACGTTCCGGCTGACGGGGTGAACCCCGCCGGGTTCCCGACCTCGACGAACCCGGCGCCCTCGAAGACCTGGTGAGCACCGACGTGCAGTTCGCCCCGGGTGACCTGCTTGCCCGACCGGGTCGTCGTCGAGTGCCCCTCCA
>NZ_JBPKJK010000036.1:0-65223 GCF_051756985.1 Saccharothrix sabaoui | reverse complement strand
CACCCACGCCCACCCCGAACCGCACCTGCCCGTCGCCCCGGACCCCGCCGAGGTGGAGGCGGAGAAGAAGAAGGCAGCCCCCGCCGAGGACGCGCCGAGCCTGGCCGAGGTGCTCATCGACCGACTGGCGGGCGCCGGCCCGGCCGCCCGCCAGGTGTGGCTGCCGCCGCTGGCCCAGTCGCCCAGCCTGGACACCCTGCTGCCCAGCGTGCTGCCGGACCCCGACCTGGGCATGAGCGTGCTCGACCACGCCGTGCGCGGGCACCTGCGCATCCCGGTCGGCGTGGTCGACCGGCCCTACGAGCAGGTCCGGGAGCTGCTCGGCGCGGACCTGTCCGGCTCGGACGGGCACGTGGGGGTGGTCGGCGCGCCGCAGACCGGCAAGTCGACGCTGCTGCGCACGCTGGTGCTGGCGCTCTCGGTCACCCACACGCCGGAGGAGATCCAGTTCTACGGCCTGGACTTCGGCGGCGGCGGTCTGATGTCCATCAGCGGTCTGCCGCACGTCGGCTCGATCGCCACCCGCATGGAGCGGGACCGGGTCAACCGCACCGTGCAGGAGATCATCCAGGTGATGGAGCGCCGCGAGGCGGTGTTCGCCGAACGCGGCTACGAGTCCATGAACGCCTACCGCAAGGCCCGCCGCGCCGGCGAGGTCGACGACCCGTACGGCGACGTGTTCCTCATCGTCGACGGCTGGTTCACGCTGCGTCAGGACTACGGCGACCTGGAGGGCAGCCTCACCGAGATCGCCGCGCGCGGCCTGTCGTTCGGCATTCACCTGGTGGTGTCCTCCAGCCGCTGGTCGGAGATCCGCCCGTGGCTGCGCGACGTGCTGGGCACCCGTTTCGAGCTGCGCCTGGGCGACGCGATGGAATCCGAGGTGCAGGGCCGCAAGGCCGCCACCGTGCCCAACCAGCCCGGTCGCGGCCTCACCAGCTCCGGCTACCACTTCCTGGCCGCCCTTCCCCGGCTGGACGGCAGCTCCGCCACCGAGGACCTGGCCGACGTCACCAAGGCGATCACCGAAGAGGTCCGGACCTTCTGGCCCGGCCGCAGCGCGCCCGGTGTGCGGCTGCTGCCCACCAAACTGCCCGCGGCCGACCTGCCCCGCCCCGAAGGCGACCTGCGGATCTGCCTGGGCCAGGACGAGCAGCGCCTGGCCCCGGTGTGGCACGACTTCTCCACCGTGCCGCACCTGATCGCCCTGGGTGACGCGGAAACGGGCAAGACCAACGCCCTGCGGCTGGTGCTGCACTCGGTCGTGCGGGGCTACGGCCCCGAGCAGGCCAAGATCGTGCTCGGCGACTCCCGGCGGGACCTGGACGGCGTGGTGCCCGACGACTACCTCATCGGGCACGCGGTCGGCACCGAGGCGCTGGCCGACCTGTCGAACAAGGCCGCCGTGTCGCTGCACAAGCGCATCCCGGGCGCGGACATCTCCTCCGAGCGGCTGCGCCGCCGCGACTGGTGGGACGGTCCCCAGCTGTTCGTCGTCATCGACGACTACGAGCTGATGAGCTCCGGCATCGGCACGCCGCTGGACGCCCTGCTGCCGATGCTCGCCCAAGGCGTGCACATCGGCTTCCACCTGATCGTCGCGCGAAGCAGCGCCAACGCCATGAGAGGGATGATGGACCCCGTCCTGCGCCGGCTCTGGGAGCTGGGCACCCCAGCGCTGTTGTTCTCCTACCCCAAGGAAGAGGGCAAGTTCCTCGGCGAGGCCGCCCCGCGCACCCTGCCGCCGGGTCGCGCCCAGCTCGTCACCCGACGCGGCGTGAAGCTCGTGCAGACCGCCTTCGCGCCCGTGCCGCAGCTCGCCGGTGACCGGCCGTGACCGCCGCCGGCCTGTGCCGCGTCACCGTCGTGGGTCCCGGCGGCAAGGCCGATCTGGCCGTGCCGGTGGCGACCACCCTCACCGACCTGATCCCCATGCTCGTGGACCACGTCGTGCCCGAGGAGGAGCGCGCCGTCGACTACGGCTCGTGGGTGCTCCAGCGGCTGGGGGAGGGCCCGCTCGACCCGGACGGCACCCCCGAGACCCTGGACTGGCTCGACGGCGACCGGTTCCACCTCGTGCCCGCGCAGGACCCGCTGCCGGAACTGGACTTCGACGACGTGGCCGAGGGCATGGCCACGGCGATCAGCCGCCAAGGCGACAGGTGGAGCGACGCGGCCAACCGGCGGCTGTTCCTCGGCTTGACCGCGGGTGTGCTGGCCACCGCGGGTGGCGTCCTGGTCACCGCGTCGGACACGACGGCGCTCGCCGCCACCGCCGCGGTGCTGGCCCTGGTCCTGATCACCGCGGCGCTCGTGGTGGCGCGCACCAGCGGCGACCGGGCGCTCGCCGGCATCACCGGGCTCGCGGGGTGCGGCTCCGCGTGGTTGAGCGGCCTCGTCGGGCTGCAGGTCGACGGCGCGTTCACGCCGGTCGGCGTGCTCGTCGGCGCGGTCGCGGCGGTGGCGGGCGCGGTGCTGCCACTGGTGCTGCAACGGCTCGTCGTGCGCGACCTGCCCGTGGTCCCGTTCGGGATCGTCGTCGCCGCCGGACTGGGCGCCGTGCTGGCCGGGTGGCTGCACCTGGGGCTGGGCCTGACCGGCACGCAGACCGCCGCCGTGGTCGGCTCCGCGTTCTTCCTGCTCACCCTGTTCGCGCCCAAGCTCGCGACCCGCACCGCCCGGCTGCGCGGACCCCAGCTCCCGCGCACCGCGGAGGAGCTCCAGATCGACGTCGAACCCGAGCCCGCCGCCGACCTCGTGGCCCGCACCCGGCAGGCCGACCAGTACCTGACCATGCTGGCGGTGGGCGCGGCACTGGTGTTCGCGCTCGTCGTGCCCGGTCTGCTGGCCGGTGCCGGTTGGGTCGAGCACGTCACGCTCGGTCTGCTGACCACGCTGGTGCTGCTGCGCGCCCGCGAGTTCCGCAACGTCGTGCAGCGGACCGCACTGTCCTTGGCGGGCGCGGCGGGGGTCGTGGCGCAACTGCTCGTGCTGGGCGTGCTCCTCGACCCGGTGTGGCGGACCGTCGGCCTGGTCGGACTGCTCGGCGTGGCGGTGCTGCTCGTGACCGCCGCCCTGCGCCCGCTCCAGCGCCGGGCGCTGCCCGTGTGGGGGCACCTCGCCAACGTGCTGGAACTCTGCGCGGCCATCGCGATGCTGCCGATGCTGCTCCAGGTCCTGGCCGTGTACGCCTGGGCCCGCGGATTGGCCGGGTGACCCGTGCAGACCCAACGCGACCACCTGCACGCCTACCAGACCATGGTCGGCCGGATGAGTTCGGCACTGCTGCTCGGGGACACCAGCCAGGGCGAGCCTCCCGCGCAGCGGGCGCTGTTCGGCCTCGTGATGGGTACCGTGCTGGCGCTGTTGATCGCCGTCGGCTTCGGCGTCTACGGGCTGATCAAGCCAGGCGGGTCACAGGCGTGGAAGCAGCCCGACGCGATCCTGGTGGAGGAGGAGACCGGCGCCACCTACGTCCACCGCAACGGCCTGCTCGTGCCCGTGCTCAACCAGGCCTCGGCGTTGCTGATGACCGGTGCCGGCGCGCACGTCGAGACCATCAAGCGCGCCTCCCTGGCGGACTTGGACCGCGGGCCCGAGGTCGGCATCGTCGGCGCACCCGAGGCGGTTCCCGACAAGGGCGCGCTCGTCACCGGTCCGTGGCTGCTGTGCCTGGCCGCGCAAGGGGGCGGCATGGGCCTGGACCTCGTGCCCGGCGCGCAGACGGCGACCGTCGGCGACGACCGCCACCTGTGGGTCGCCGCCCCGGACGGCCGCCAGTACGCGGTGTGGGCCGGTCGCAAGCACGGGTTGGCGGACGACACCGCGCCGGTCGCCCTCGGTCTGGGCGCCGGGCCGCCGGTCACCGCACCCGAGGCGTGGCTCGACGCGCTGCCCGACGGGCCGGAGCTCGGTGCCGCGGTGATCCCCGACGACGGCGAGGTCGGACCGCGCGTCGGAGCCGCACCGCGCCGCGTCGGGGACCTGTTCGAACAGGACACGGCCGCGGGCGTCCAGCCCTTCGTGCTGCGCGTCGACGGGCTCGCTCCGCTGTCGCGCACGGAATACGCCCTGCTCCAGGCCAAGCACGGGCGCAACGCCACCCGCCTCGACACCGCGGCGCTCGCCGGTGCACCGCGTTCGGCGGACACCTCGCTCACCTCGCGGCTGCCCGACCTGGTGACCACCAAGCCGCTCGTCGACCGCGACGGTCCCGAGCGCGCCGTGTGCCTGCGGCAGCAGCCCGTCGGCACGGGGGTGTCCAGTTCGCTGGTGACCGCGGACCCGGAGCACCGCCCCGACCACGCCACCGGCTCCACCGCCGCGACGAGGCTCAAGCCGGCGTCGGGTGTCCTCGCCGCGGCCGTGCCGGTGGCCGAGGGGCGCAAGCCGGACCGCTTCCTGATCACCGATCAGGGGGTGAAGTACCCGGTGCCGGACGACGACTCGGTGACCGCACTGGGTTTCGGCGGCGTGACACCGGTACCGGTCGACGCCGCGGTGCTCGACGCGGTGCCCGAAGGGCCAGTGCTCGCGCGCAACGCCGTGGGCGTGGTGGAGAAGGGAGGCAGTTGACATGAGCCAGGTGACCGAACGCCGCGGCGGCGTGGAGATGACCAGCCGCGTGATCGGCAACGCGCTGGTGGTCCACCCGCGCGACCAGTTGACCGCCGAAGCGCGCAACCTCGCCCTCGTGGTGGCGGTCGACCCGCACCACGACCTCGTCGTGGTCGACCTGCCCACCGGCAGTCCGTTCTCGGCCTGGGAGTCGGTCGCCGACCTGATGCCCCGGCCGCGTCGCGGGGTGCGCATCGTCATCGGCGGCCGGTCCCGGGAGACCACCGCGCTGGCCGGGCAGTGGCTGGCCGAACGCCTCAACCGACCGATCATCGCGCCCGACGGAGCGGTGCTGCCCGGTGTCGCCGGCGCGCTGTTCGTCGACGCCGGCCAGCGCAGCGGTTGGATCAGGTTCCAACCGGGCAAGCCGCCGCGCTGGGAGTCCAAGCGGTTCCCCAAGCCGACGTGGGAGCCGGAGGTACCGGCCGAGGCCGTGGCGACGAGCGCGACCGGTATCGCCGAGCCCTTCAGCGGCGGGATCTGGATCAGGCCGGCGACCGACGACGGCCGGTTGCGCGTGCACCGGTCGCGGTTGCAGGAAACCCTGCCGTGCCAGCCGGACGTGATGACGCTCGTCCTCGGCTGCCCCGACGCGCCTCCCATCTCGTTCGACGACGTGGCCAGGTTCTGGAAGGGCCTGCCGGAATCGCTGCGGCGCAACACCCGCCTGCTGCGCTACGGCCAGTTGTCCGACGCCGACGGTGGCGATCCCGCGCAGGCGCTGACGAACTTCGTCGGCGAGCGTTTGGTCTGGTACACCGGGCAACCGGTCGACTCGGTGGCCGACCCGGACATCTACACCATCCGCGCCGGTGGCGCGCCGGGGTGGCGCAGCACCGCGCGCGAACTGGTCTACACCCCGCGGTCCGACGGCGCCACGCCGGCTCCTCGGCTGCTCAGCCACCGACCGCCGGTCGCGGGGGTGACCGAGGTGGGCCCGGCGACCTACTGGTACGCGCCGGACGCGGTCGTCGAGGTCGTGCAGGCCGGGCTGTGGGTCCGCCCGCCGGTCGAGCCGCCGCACGCCGAGTCGGTGCGCACGACCCCGTTGAACCCGGAACGGCACCTGATGCTCTTCGAGGCGACGGACGCGGCCGTGGCGGCCCGGATGAGGTCCCTCGCGGAGGACCTGGTCGCCCGGCTCGACCCGAGCACCCGGTGGATGAGCGACCTGGTGCCCGCGACGGCGCAGACCACCGCTCCCGTCGTCGGGCGTGCGATGGCCGGACTGGAGGCGGAGCCCGCACGCCCGGCCGCCGTCACCGCGGCCGCGCCCGCCGAGGCCGCCACCGGGTTCGTGGCGCGACCGGTGGAGGCGGCGGTCGTGGACGTCGCGGAAGCGGTCGGCGTGGTCGACCCGGTGAGCGACCCCGACCCGGAGGCGCGACAGCAGTCGAGCATCCGCCGGCGCCTGACCGCCGGGGCACCCCCGGCGCCGATCGGGTCCGTCGTCCCGATCACCCCGCCGGTGCCGGCGGGAGGACCGGTCACGGCCACCCCGGCACCCCTCCCGACCGGTGTTGCCCGGCCGACCGCACCGCCGGCCGGACCGGTCCTCCCCCCGGCGGGACCCGCTCTCCCGGGTGGCCCGGTGCTCGCCGCCGCGCCCCCGGTCGGCGCGCCCCCGGTGGACGAGCCCTCCGTCGTGCCGCCGGTCACGGTCCCCGTCGACGGACCCGTCCCACCCCCGGACGTCCCCGTGGCCGGACGCGTTCCCGTTCCGCCTGCCGACGCCCCACCGGGCAGCGCCCCCGAACCCGGGCCTCCGGGCGGGCAGCGGACCCCCACGCCGCCCGCCACCCCGGACGACGCGGCACCCGGCCCGCGGCCCGCCGACCCGGTCACGCGCCCGCAGTCCGTGCCCGCGGCCGCGGCGGCGGCCGTGGTGCCCAGGCGCGGTCTCGAGGAGGAGCGGACCTGGTTGCGCAAGACGCTCAACCAGCAGTTCGCCTCGGTGGCGAACTCGGTGGCGCGCGTCCTGTCCGAGCACCCCAGCTTCCAGGGGGCCGGCGGGCGCTCCGCCGACCTGCTCACCGACGCGGTCGCGGTCCGCCTCTACCTGTCGGCGGACGGCGACGGCCTCGACGCCGCCCTGCGCGGCACCGCCGTCGGCCCGCACGTCCCGTTCGCGCGCTGCGCGGTCTCCGGGTTGAGCCGACTGCCCTCGCACCGGGGCATCGCCGTCTACAGCACCTCCCTCACCGGGCAGGAGTGGGAGCTGTACCGGGGGCGCAAGTTGGTCACGGAGTGGGGCTTCCTCAACGCGCTGACCGCGCCGTGCGCCCGGCAGGAGGGCGACGTGGACGTCCTGCTCTGGTCCATGACCGGTCGTCGCACCAAGCTGCTGGAGCCCGAGGTGGGCGGAGTGGGCGACCGGGTGCTGTTCGTGCCCGGCACCAGCTTCAAGGTGCTCGGCCTGAGCGAACCGACCGCCGACACCCGGGGACGGGTGCTCCTGCGCGAACTCGCGGCGGGGGAGATCGACGCCGAAGGTCGGGTGGACCGCAACCGCGTGTCCCTCGACGAGCTGGCCACGACCGCGTTGCGCACCAGCGCGGACAAGTGGGCGACGGCCAAGCGGGACGCGCGCACCCCCGAGGGCGCGATCCCCCGGTTCCGGACGTTGCCGGGCCTGGTCCGCCTCGCCCGAGCGGAGAGGTGACAGGCGAATGAACCGACAGTTGCTCGTGGTGGACCGCAACCGCCCCGACGCCTACCCCACGATCGGCGCGGCGCTGACCCACGCCCGGGACGGCGCGATGATCAGCGTGCTGCCCGGCCGGTACGACGAGAACCTGGTGCTCACCCGCGTGGTGACCCTCACCGCGGAGGAAGGGCCCGGCACGGTCGAGGTGCGCGCGACCACGGGCAGCACCGTGGTCGTCGACGCGGAGGCCGTGCGGCTGACCGGTCTGGTCATCACCGGGGAAGCCACTGACGTGGCCACGTTGGACGCCCGGCGCGGTGAAGTCGCCCTGGACGGCTGCCGCGTGTCCAGCGCGTCGTGGGCGGCGGTGCTGGCCCGGGCGCGGGGCAGGGTCTCGCTGCGCGGCTGCGCGCTCACCGCGACCGGGGGCGCGGGGCTGGTGGTCACCTCACCGGACCAGAGCAGCGCCGAGGACGTCGAGATCGCCGATGCCGCCTCCTCCGGCGTCGTCGTGACGGAACAGGGCGCGTTGGTGCTGCGCCGCGTCCAGGTCCTGCGCGCGGGCGGCAACGGCATCTGCGTCAACGGCAACGCCCGGGTGACCGTCGAGGACTGCGAGGTCACCGGTACGAGCAAGCCCGCGGTGGTCGTCGAGGGGGACGCCGACGCCGAGATCCGCAACCTGGTCGTCACCGGCAGCGGCAGCCTCGACCTCTACCTGACCAGTCGCGGCAGGGTGAGCGTGGTCGACTCCGGGTTCAGCGGCGCGGGAGCGCAGGCCGTCCACCTCGCGGGCGACACCAAGCCCGTGCTGCGCGGCTGCGGGTTCACCGGGGCCGGTCGCAACGCCGTCCAGGTCACCGGCTCCGCGGCACCGCACTTCGAGGACTGCCGCGTCGACGACAGCCCGATGGGCGTCGTCGTGGACGGCGAGGCCCGTCCCAGGTTCACCAAGCTGTGGGTCGGGGGGTCGACGCACGGCGCGGTGCTGCTGCGCGCCGACGCCCGCGCCGAGGTGCGGGGCCTGCGGGTCGAACCGGCGACCGGCCCCGTGGTCGTCCTCAAGGGGCGGTCCACGCTCGTGCTCGCCGACGCCGAGATCACCGCGGGCGACGGTGTCGGGCTCGACCTCGCCGAAGCGGTCAGCGCGGAGGTCACCGACCTGAGGCTCGCGGGCCGCGCCGAACACCTCGTCACGCTCTCCGGCGGTGCCCGCGGCACCTTCGCGTCCACGCTGCTGCGCGGCGGGGGCCTGTGCGTCGCCGCCGGCGGCGAGGCGGTCGTCCAGGACAGCGAGGTCGTCGCCGCGGCCGGCGACGGCCTGGAGGTCGCGGGCGGCGCGCTGCGCGCCACCCGGTGCAGGGTCCGCGACGCCCGTCGCCACGGCGTCCACGTGCACAGCGGCGGACGCGTCGAACTCCGGGAGAGCGAGGTGACGGGCAGTGCCGGCGACGGCGTCCTGCTGGACACCCACGAGGAAGCCGCCGTCGTCGGCTGCACGGTCACCGGGGCCGGCGGCGCGCCCGTGCACAAGCGCGTCGACCACGACCGGCTCACCGTCACCGACCTGGTCACCGACGAGCGCCGGCTCGCGGCCGGGGTCGGCGCCGCGCCCACGCGGTCCGGGTCGACGGGGCTGCCCGGCCTCCCGTCCCCGGGCGCCGAGGGCGGTGGGACCGGCGCGGTCGCGCTGGACGGCCCGTTGGCCGACCTCGACGGCCTGATCGGCCTGCACGGCGTCAAGCAGGAGGTCATCGGCCTGATCAACCTCATCAAGATGAGCCAGCGCCGCCAGAAACTCGGTCTGCCGATGCCGCCGATGAGCAGGCACCTCGTCTTCGCCGGACCGCCCGGGACCGGCAAGACGACCGTGGCGCGGCTGTACGGCTCGGTGCTCGCCGAACTGGGCATCCTCGCCAAGGGCCACATGGTCGAGGTCGCGCGGGCGGACCTGGTCGCCCAGTACATCGGCGCCACCGCCATCAAGACCGCCGAGGTGGTGAACAAGGCGATGGGGGGCGTGCTGTTCATCGACGAGGCGTACACGCTGAGCAGCCAGTCCGGCGGGAACGGGCCGGACTTCGGTCAGGAGGCCATCGACACGCTGATGAAGATGATGGAGGACCACCGCGACGAGATCGTGGTCATCGTCGCGGGCTACTCCGAGCTGATGGAGAAGTTCCTCGCGTCCAACCCCGGTCTGGCTTCCCGCTTCACCCGGACCATCGAGTTCCCCAACTACAGCGTCGAGGAACTCGTCACCATCACGGTCAACCTGTGCCGCAAGCACTACTACGAGCTGTCCGACGACGCCGTGGGAGCGCTGCACGACTACTTCGACCGCGTCCCGAAGAACGACACGTTCGGCAACGGGCGCGTGGCCCGCAAGCTGTTCGAGGCGATGGTCAACAACCAGGCGTCGCGCCTGGCGAACGAGCCGCCCGCCAAGGACTCCGACTTCAACCGCCTCACCGCCGCCGACCTGGCACCCGAGCTCGGCGCGCTGGGCCAGGCCGTGCCGTCCTCGGACGCCCCCGACGTGAACACCGACCCCGTCGCCGCCCTCGCCGCGAGCCGGGCGTGGGGGAGGCTGTCCGAGCTGTACGGCCTGGACGACGTGCGCGAGAGCCTGGGCCGCACAGCTCTGCGGCTGTGCGGCCTCAAGCAGCGGCGCAGGCCCGTCGCGCGCCAGGGCAGCGCGGTGCTGACCGGCCCGCGCGGCACGGGCCGCAGCGAAGTCGCCCGCCTCTACGCGCAGGCGCTGGCCGAGCTGGACCTCGTCGGCGCCGGGCACGTCGTCCGCGTGCGCGTCGGCACCGATCTGTGCCCGCGCTGGCCGGGGCAGGCGGCCAGCCTGGTCGGGCGGGCGTTCGAGGACGCGGCGGGCGGCGTCCTCGTGCTCGACGCGGACGCGGGGTGGCCGACCGACTCGGCCGAGCGCCGCGCGGAGACCGCGGAGGCACTGGTGCACGCCGTCCGCCGCGACGCGGACACCGTCGTCGTGCTGCTCGTGGGGGAGCGGCACGCCGTACGCGAGCTGATCGGCCTGGACCAGTCCCTGGCCGGCTGCTTCGCCGAGGCGTGGGAGTTCGCCGAGCCCTCGGTGGACGACCTGCTGCGGATGACCGTCCGCCACCTGTCGCGTCGCGGTCACGAGGTGCCCGACGACGCCGTGGTCGCACTTCGCGCCCGCATCGAGGGATCGGCGGACCGCACCGCGCACGGCGCGCACCGACTCGCCGAGCACCTCGCCGCCACCGCCGCCTCCCGCACCCTCACCGCGGCGGACCTGCGTTCCCCCGTGTCCGGCGGTCTCGCCGCGGTGGGCTGATCGTGCACGAGGCCGTGCGCCAACGGGTCTTCCGGACCGGTTGGCGTTGTCGGGGTGCCGTGCGCCGCTGCACATTCGGATCAAGGAGGTCACCATGTCCGACGCGCACACCGAGCAGCTCGGCCGACTGCTCGCGGAGTACCGGGAGCAGCAGCAGGCCTTGCTGGACGTCCAGAGCAGGCTCAAGGACATCCGCGCCACCGCCACCGCGCCCCGCAGGTCGGTGTCCGTCACCGCCGGGCACGGCGGTGGCGTCGAAGAGATCAAGTTTCCCACTGCCGCGTACAAGCGGATGGCCCCGGCGGAACTGGCCGCCGCCCTGGTCGACACCATCGCCGCCGCGCAGCGCAAGGCGGCGGACGAAGCCGCCGACCTGATGGCGCCCCACATGCCGCCGGGGTTCGACGCGAAGGCGGTGGTCGCCGGCGAACTCGACCCGGCGATGTTCGAGATACCCGAACTCGGGCCGAACCGGTCGCTGAACGACCTCTTGTCCGGCCCACCGAACTGAGGAGACGACCATGACGACACCGCGCCCCCAGAAGAACGGCGGCGGGAACGCAGGCCCGGACCGGCCGTCCACCAGTCCCGATCCCGGCAACGGGTACTCCGGCGCCGACGGGGAGTTGAGGGGCGACAGCCGCAAGCTGCGGGTGATCGCCGACAGGTACGACAACGCCGGGGAGAGCCTCGGCCAGTTCCACCTCGCCCAGCACCCGGTCCTCACCCACAAGCCGATCAAGGGCAGTGAGGCCGACGCCCTGAAGGACCAGGGCTACCGGATCATCTGGTCGGGGCTGAACAAGGTGAACACCGAGTTCTTCACCGTCCTCGAAGAACTCCGGAAAGCCGTCGGAACCATCGGGATCGGCCTCCGCGGGCTCGCCAAGGCCCAAGAGGTGACCGAGGAGAACAACATCAAGATCAGCCAGGGCATCACGGGCGAAGTGCCTCCCGTCGCTTAGCCCGGGCTGAACGGCCCCCGTCAAGAGCTCCGCGGTCGGAGGAGCACTGCCGGTCCCCGCTTCGCCCGACGATCATCTTTCCGCTTCCTGCCTGCTTGGAGTTGTTGGTGTCTTTCGAATCGGGTACCGGTGATTTCGAGACGGTGTTGTCGGTGTTGTTCGTGGGGCAGATCCCGCCGGAGTTGTCGGTGGGCGCGTGTCGTGCGTTGGCGGGGGCGTGGCGGGCGGCGGGGCGTGGGCTGACGGGGTGGGGGGAGCGGTTCGGGGGGTTGTCGGGTTCGGTGGAGGAGGCTGTCGGGGAGGGGGTGGCGGCGGCCTTCAAGGGTCGCGTGGGGCGGTTGGCCGGGGCCGCGGCGTCGTTGGCGGGTGTGGTCGAGAAGCCGGCGGGGATGTTGGAGCAGGCGGCCCTGCAGGTGGAGCAGGCCGAGTACGGGTTGTTGGTGGAGGTGTCGTTCTTCACGTCGGCGATCGTGTGGGCGATGGCGAGCCCGTTCACGGCGTCGTTGGTGCCGCAGATCGTGGCGGCGGGTCGGCTGCGGGTCGCGATGCGGTTGGCGAACCTGCACTGGGCGAACCGGTTGTTGGTGGAGGCGGCGCAGGAGGGTGTGGAGGAGGTCCTGCAGGACGCCCTGGTGCAGGTGGTGCAGTTCGGGGAGGGGAATCGCCAGGCTTGGGACGACCAGTCGTCGATGTTGTCGTTCGTGGGTGGCGGTGCGGCGGGCGGGTTGATCGGTGGTTCGAAGCAGCTGGGTGGTCGGTTCACGCCCGAGTTCTCGAAGACGCCGTGGTTCGACGGGTTGGCGGAGGGGGGTGCGGAAGGTGTTGTCGGCGCGGGTATGGCCGGTGCGATGGGCCAGGACATGGGGGATGTGTGGGCAGGTGTTGTCGGCGGGTTCTTCAGCGGGGTCGTGCAGAGCGCGGTGGATCAGGCGTTCGGTGAGGATTTGGAGGATGTCGAGGGGGCGGACCTGACCGGTCTGGACGACATCGAGGCTTTGGGCGATACCGGTGGTGCCGAGCCGGAGGCGTCGGTCGACGGCGGGGTGGTGGGCGAGGACGTGCCCGAGGACGGCGCTCCCGAGGACGTCCCCGAGGACGGCACCACCGAGGAGGTCCCGGTTCCGGTCGGCGTGGCCGGGGACGAGGTGGCGGACCAGGTGCCACCGGGCACGGAGGACACCACCGCCCCGCCGGCGCCGGCGGGCGAGGAGGGGGCCGCACCGGCCGAAGGGGGCGGCGGTGGCCAGGGGGAAGGGGGTTCCGGCGGTCTTGGCCGCGCCATCGGCACCGGCATCGGGATCGGCGCCGCCGCGGGGTTGACCGCGGGCGGTCTGGCCGCGGGTGGTGTCGCCCTGCACAACTCGTCCAGCTCCGGCACCACGCCTCCGGGCGGTGCCCCGTCCACCGGAGCGGTCACGTCACCCGACCCGTCCGGCCCGAACAGCCCTCAGCACGGTGGTCCGGCGCCCGAGCACCACGCGCCCGATCCCGAGGGGCAGAACCCACCGGGACCCGCTCCCCTGCACGGTGCCGACGACACACCGCGGACCGAGCAGCAACCGACCGACGAGGACCCCGGTCCGCTCCGCAGGTACGCGGAGGTGACGGGCCAGCAGCCGCAGCCGCAGCCGTTGCCCGTGTCCTCACCGGAAACGACCCGCATCCTGGCCGGCTGGGAGTCCTCCCACTCGGAAGGACCCGGATCCACCACCTCAGGCGCCACCTCGCCGGGCAGCGCACCGCCCGCGCCGTCCGCGCCCGCGCCCGCGCCGCTCGCACCGGCACCGGCACCTGCACCCCTCCAATCGACCTCACTCCAACCGCCCACCGCCCAGAACCCCCAACAGCCGGGCCCGACGAGTCCGGCATCCCGCGAGGGAACCGGTGTCGCGCCCGGGCAGTCCTCCCAGACCACCGGCCGGGTGGGCACCCACCCGGAGGTCGACGCGCCGCCGGTGGACCTGTCGTCGTACGGCGGTCAGTTCGGCGGCCGCGAGCCCGAGGACCTGTTCGACCCGGAGCACGTCCTGGACGAGGCACGGCAACAGGACCTGAGCCCGGCGGAGCCGGCCACCCTGCTGATGGGCGGACCGCTCTCGTCGCCGTCCGCTGTCGACGACCGGCTCGCCCCTGACGAGCGCTCGGCCGCCTCCACCACCGACGCCGCTGCGGCGCCGTGGACCCGTGCGTCGTTGCGGGACGGGGCGCGCGCGGCCGACGAAATCCTCGAGGGCCGTGGTCCGGGCGCGGTGGAGCAGGCGCGGGCGATCGTGGACGTGGAAGGGGTGACCGACGACGAGCTCTACGACGACCTGGTGTCGATCGTCGCGGTCGACCTCGTCAGGGGAGGGGACCCCGCCGCCGGTGGTGCCCGCGTCCGGCGCATCCTGGGCGACCTGGCCCGCGCGAACTCCTCCTCGGGGGGACGCGACGAGGCCGCGGAGAGCAGGCTGTCGGTCCCCCGACTGCCTTTCTACGCCCCCCCGACCGGACCGACCGGCCATGCGTTGGGCACCCCGTCGGACCTGCCGGTGGTCGATCACCCGATCACCTTCCCCGACCTGGTCGGCAAGGCACTGCCGGTACCGGGGAAGGACCCGTCAGGACCGCCGACCAGTGCGCGGGTCCACGGCAGTGGCGAACCCGGGCCCGACGGTGGTCGTCCGGGTGTCGTGCCTGCCGGCGTGGAGGTCGGTGGTGGTTCGGTGGCGTGGACGGTGGCGTTGGTGCGGGCTGATGCCCGGGTGGCCCGGTCTGCTGTGGATTCTTTGCCGCCGGCGGCTCGTGCGGAGGTGGTGGGGCGCGCGCGGGGGGTGGTGGTCGCGGGCTTGGTGGCGGATGACGTGCGTGATGACGTGGTGACGTTGGTCGCGGCGGAGTTGGCGGACAGCGAGGACCCGGTGGGCAGCGCGGCCCTGGCGCGCCGGATCGCGAACGACCTGGCGAACGACCTGGCGAATGACGTGCCGGGTGACCCGGGTCCACGGCCCGGCACGACGACCACCACGTCGGGGGTCGAACTCGACCGCCGTATCGCGCAGGTCCGGAACACCACGCCGCCCAGCGGCCGGGTCCGGAGCCGCGACTCGGTGGACGGGGGCGGCCTGATCGACCACGACGTCCGGCGGTTCGACGTCGACGGTGATCCCGTGCTCGACCTCACCGTGAGGTTGCACCTCCCGGGGAACGCCCGGATGCGCGACCGCGTGCGCCGAGGTGTCGCGAAGCTGTACAACCAGGGCAACCGGTTGCCCGGCGGTGAGCGCTTCCACGTCACCGTCGAGTTCACCGACCGCGCGGACGACGCCCACGGCTCGATCGACGTCCTCCCGTCCGGCGCGGAACCCAGCGGGCTCGGCTGGCCCGTCGACGCCGACGCGTCGGCGCTGGCCGCCTCCGTCGGCTCCCTCCTCGGCATCTCCGCCGGTCGTGACCTCCGGGGCGGGGTCCCGGCGCACGAGCTCCGGATGGTCGAGACCCGGGTGCTGACGTCGGAGCGGAGCGCCCGGTCCTCCGACGCGCTCGACCGCCGACAAGCGCCTCCCGGGGCCGTCGACCTGCCCCCGCAGGGCAACGCGACAGCCGGCCTGGTGTTCCGCTCGTCCCCCGAGGACGTCTCCCCCTGGTGGCACGACCACGGCTTGGTCGACCTGCCGAAGTCCTCACGGGCCTACTACGTCTTCGCCCGCACCACTCACGACGGCGGGTTCCTCGTCGCCGGCGAGCGGATCGGCGGTGCTGCGCTGGCCGCTCGAACGCGTGAGGCCGAGTGGTTCCGGGACGTCGGTCCCGAAGCGCGGGTGCTCCTGATCACCGACAGGCCGGGGGAAGCCCACCTCACCGAGGCCAGGGCGTTCGCCGAGGCGTTGCGGGACGCGGGCCCCCACCCCGCGGTGCTCACCAGGACAGGGCACGACCGGACCGCGGCCTCGTACGAACTCGTGTCCGACCCGGACCCGGCCGAACTGGTCTGGCAGCCGTTGGTCGACGTGCACGGTCGTGAGTACGGCATGGCCTTCGCGAGCGACGACCAGCGGGCGGCGGCGTGGAGGGAGGTCGCGCGCAACGCCAGTGCGCACACGCACGGGGTCGTCGCCACGCGGGACTCCGGTCGACCGGACCACCGGGACGGCAAGAGGCAGGAAGCCGCGTTGTGGTCCCGCAGCGTCAGGTCGGGCGGGACGCAGCCGGTCCACCTGGCGCTCCAGGGCCAGGACCGGCGGTTCACCCTCCGCACGACCACCGGCTGGCGGTCGCGCCCCACTCCGGAGCAGCTCGCCCGGTTGCTCGTGCGGCACGAGCCCTTCCAACGGATGACCGGTGGAACGATTCGCCCCCCGTTGGCGCTCCTGACCGACGACCCGATCGGTGGCGGTGACGCGAACCGCCGGCTGCTGGCGGAGCTGCGCGACCTCACCGGGCCGCGCGCGACCTTCGAGCACTCCGGACCGGTGACGTTCGCCAGGAGCGGGTTCGGGCTCCCCGTCCTGGCCGAGGGCGCCCGGTACCGGCAGGGTCCCGGCCTGGAACCGGGCGACCTCGAACTGACCGGCCACGGCGACGTGTTCGGCTTCCCGACCGACGAGCGCGCCGCCGCGGCCGTCAACGCGTTCGCGGACGCGGTGGGCCGAGGGGGCGCCCCTGCCGGGGCGTGGTCCGAGCCTCCCCTGTTCGTGGTGGTGGACGGTGGGCCGGGGAGCGCCACCGTGGCCACGGCGGACGGTGCCCGCCTGAAGGTCGACGGTCGCGCACTGGCGGAGTACCTCCTGCGCGACCCCCGGTTCCGCCGCGCGGTCGGGACCGGGAAAGAACGCCCGGTCGTGCTGGTCGGCGACCACGGCGCGCAGCGGGTCGACGTCGGAGGGTTCGGTTTCGACTTCGCCGGGGCACTGCACGCCGAGAACGACTTCAGGGACGTCTACGCGACCGCCGGAGGCTCCTGGCCCGAACCGGACGGGACGGTCCGGCACCCGGACACCCCGTTCACGAAGGTCTCCCGCCTGCGCGGCGACGACGTCCGGACGAGCCGGCTGGCCGCGGCCGACGGCAGCATGACCCTGCTCGTGGTGCGCGCACCCGGTGACGAGGTGGAGTTCCGCCGGTTGGAGGAGTGGGCGGCCAACACCAGCCGGACCGCCCTGCTCCGCGTCAACCGGGTCGACGGTGGCACGTGGCCCCGGCTGTGGGTGCCGGAGGCGATGCCGGTCGGGATCGTGGTCACCCGGAGCGGGGGCGACCTCCACCAGGTGCTGCGCCGCGACGGCGCGGAACTCGCGGTGGGCCCGGAGGTCCTGGCGCAGGTGCTCCGCGAGAACCGGGACCTGCGCGCGGCGGCGGGGCACAACCCCTACGTGCCGATCTTGTTCGGCACGCTCGACGGGCCGACGACCGGCTTGCGCGAGCTGGCCGAAGGCATGGCGGAAGGCGGCTACTCCCGTCGCTTCTTCTCACCGGTCGACAGCCTGCGGTTCGACCCGGACGGCGGGATCACCGTCGGTGAAACCGGGTTCCGCCACGTGAAGCCGATCCCACCCCGCCCCGATCAGCTGATCGGCCACCCGCACGTGCACCCCGCGACGGGCGAGGTCTACGGGCAGTTCTTCCCCGCCAAGGACTTCGACGCGGCGATCCTGGCCGTCGTGGGCGTCCGCGAGGCGGAAACCGGTCGAGACCACTACTTCCGGGGGGAGACCGCCAGCGCGCGCACCACGGCCGCGGTCCGCTCCCCCTGGCACGGCACACTGCCCTGGTTCGTCGACGGTCACGGCAGCACCGACGCCCTGCACTTCCGGATGGCCACCAACGACCCGGACGTCCCGGGTGACGTCGTCCGCCTGGACGGGGACTCCGCCGCGGACGCCATCCACGGCAGCGCCGTCTTCCAGAGCGCCGGCGTCGACCCGAGCCGGCCGATCGTGCTCAGCCACTGCCGCGTCAACGGCGTCGACCCGGGCAGCAAGGTGGCCACCACCACGGCCTACCGCCTGCGGCGCAGGTTGGAGGACCTGCGAGGAGGCCCGGCCACGGTGTACGCGGCGGACGGAGATGTCTCCCGGTCCGTGTCCGACGGCGCACGGGCAGTGCACGACGGCGGGCGCTACGGTGAAGCGCTCGGCCCGGGGGAGCAGCAGCGGCCGGTCGAGACCTTGTTCGAGCGCCGCCGCACCGGCACCGCCGGCGCGGCGATCACCATGTCGGCTCCCGCTGCCGGCTCCGCGCCCGATCCGACCGGCACGCCGGACACCGCGCCGGTCGTCTTCACCTCGCGGAACATGCCGGACTACTTCCAGCGCGGTGAGGCGCTGGGCGCCGTCGCGGCCGTCGAGGCGCGCGGGGTCGCGCACGTCATCGCGGCCCTCGGGAACCTGCTGCCCGCCACCGGGCCCGTCACGGGCACCGACCGGGTGGAACGCGCCATCACCACCCGGTTCGAGTCCCTGATGGGCACCGGCCGCACGTTCCCGGTCCAGGTGGGGAAGTCCTGGTACGAGGCGCACGTCAAGGCGGTCCTCGAACGACCCGACGACGAGTCCCGGGCGCTCACCGTCCCCTCCGCGCCGCTGAACTCGGACACGCGCTTCCAGAACGACCTGACCTCGACGAGCGTCACCGCCGAGGGCACCGCCGCGGACCTCACGGTGGCCGTGATGGTGAGCCAGGGCGCGGGCGCCTACGGAACCGTGGCGGTGCGGGTCCCCCGCGCCCACCCGCACGTCTACACCACCGCTGCGGCGGGCGTGCAGGACCAGCACTACCTGCGGTCCGGGTCGTTGACCGACGCGGTGGTCCCGGTGGTCTACACCATCACGCTCAAGGACGCGACCGGGGCCGTCGTCGGCCGGGACGTGGTGGACAGCACCACCACCGGTGGCGAGCCGGTCGACGTGCTCCTCGGAGTGCCGGACGACCTGAGCACGTTCGTCGACTCCGTCGCCCGCAGCGGACCGGTGGTGCCGGCAGACCCGGAGTGGGGGGAGAAGGTCGAGCACCCCTTCCCGGAAGCGGTCACCGGGTACGACCTCGACCGCGTCTTCGACGACGTCGCGAGCAGGCTCCACCCGTCGATCACCAAACCGGGCGCCGACGGCCGCACCGCGCTGCACGACTTCCTCAACCACACGACCATCCGCGACAACCTCATCACCATGCTCGGCGGCTGGGTCACCTCCCCGGAGCTGACCAGTCCGCACGGCGCCCACTCGGACGCGGTGCGGATGCGGGTGAGGTTGTCCGACGTCGAGTTGGTCGGGACCCACAGCGGGGGACGGCTGCGCAGCCGCGGCCAGGTGACGCACGACAGCAGAACCGCCGCGGGCATCGACTCGGGCGTCGCCCTCCGCGTGACGGCGGGGGGCGGGCTGGGTGTGCCCGTGCCGGTCGTCGCCCAAGCGGGCCTTGTCACCGGGTACTCGGCGCGCACGGTCGACAGCTCGTCGGCCGGCACTTCGGCCACCACCCGCAACGGCGTCGAGGTCACCGAGGACATCGGGCTCTACGAGGTCGGGGCCGAGGTCCTGGTGCGGCCCCCGACGGGCGACGACCTGGTCGTCCCGGTGACGACCTACCTGCGCATCCCGCTGGGCGAGGCCGCGGCCCGCGGCCTGCCCGTGCCCGCGGGCACCACCCCGTCGCCCACCACACCGGGCACTGCCGGCACCCGCTTCGAACTGCCGCACATCGCGCACGGCCTGGCCTCGGGCAGCGCCCTCGTCGGCGAGTTCGCCCTGGCGAGCCGGGTGCAGCCGCAGGTCGAGGAGGCGCTGCGCGCGTTGCCGGACTTCGAGCACTTCCTGCCCACCTGGAACCAGGAGGGCGTGCACCCGCTCAAGAGCGGGCGGAGGTTCGTCGACTTGGCCGAACAGCTGAACAACCTGCGCGAGCTGACCGCCAGGCTGTCACCCACGGCGTTGCGGGCGAGCATCGAAGAGCTCCAGGGACCCGGTGTGGCGGTCCAGCTCAAGCGGCGGGGCCTGTTCTCGACCGACTACGTCAGCGTCGTCGTCACGATCGCCCTGGGCTCCGGGGAGCACCTGGGCGAGGCAGCGGCGCACCACGTCCGCCACTACACGGCGGCCGGTCCGAAGCTGGGCACGTCGACGTCCACGACCAAGTCCGGGAGCGTCGGGTTGGAGGGGCGGTTCGGCCTCCTGCGGCGGTCGGCGGCCAGCGTCACCTCCACCTTCCAGGCCGCCGCGAGGCTGCACCGCACCAAGGGGGTGCGGACCGGGGCCGGACCGGTCGTGGAGAGCACCTCGCTGAACATCGGCCACCCGGTCGCGCAGGTGTTCCGCCACGACGCCGCCTTCCACATCACCGTCACCTCGTTCAGCCGTCCGCGTTCGTGGGTGCGCGGTGTCACCTTCGGCCTGCCCGGCCACCAAGCGCCCGAACCCCGGCTCGTCGCCCGGACCGCGCCGCCCCGCGCCGAGCACCCGGCGGGGAGCGGCGCCGCCACCGGCGGTGTGTCGGACCTGGCGCCGATCGACGGTCCCCTGCACCTGTGGCTGGAGGACGGGGCCACGACCCCGGTCGACCCGGCGGCGTTCGCACCGGGCACCCCCGAGGGAGGGCCGCTGGGAGCGACCACGACCATCGCCTCGATGCTCAACCCGGCCTCGCCGCCCCCGGCGTCCTTCGACTGGCTGCACGTCGAGGCCGTGGCGCACAACCGCGAGCTCCAGGACACCGCCCGGCGGCTGCTCGACCAAGCCGCCGGCGGTGACGCCTCGCTGACCGTGCGCGGCACCGATGCGCGCCGGCAGCTCGACCTGCTGCTCAGCCCGTCGAACGTCAAGGCCAACCTGCACCGCATGGCAGAGCGGGCCCTGGTGCACAACCAGTTGCACTACGGCCGCAGGGTCAAGGACCGGATCGGCGCCCTCGGTGTCTCGGTCGGGCTGAGCAACCCGCGCCTGGTGTCCGTGTCCGACAGCACCGCGTCGGAGAACTCGGTGACCGGCGGCTCCTACGCCGGCAGCCTCCAGGTCATCACCAGGGCACTGGACTTCGTCCTCGCCGTCGGGGGCACCGCACGTCCCAACAACTCGTCACCCAAGGGGCTGGGCGGAGCCAACCTGCTGGTCAGGGTCGTGCCGTGGCTGCGATCGCGGTTCAGCGCCACGCGGCTGGTCGGCGTGGTCGACCGCAACCGGCTCACCCCCGGCGACGCGCGCACCGTCCTGGTCCAAGCGGACGCCGAGTTCACCCTGGTGGCGGAGAGCCGGAACGTGAACACGTTCTCCCGGGGGGTGCTGGGCCGCGCGGGCGAGTACCTGCGCGTACCGGGGGGCGTGTTCGTGCGCGTCACCGAGCAGACCGCGGTCGAGATGGGGCTGCTGCCGGACCCGGAACCGGAACCCGTCGTCCACCCGCACCGCGACACCGATCCCTCCGGCGAGCCGGAGGGGGGCACGCTCGGGCCGTCCCCGCTGCTGGCACCCGGCAGGCCGGGTGCGCTGGGGTTCGACGTGCTCGAACCAGGCGGGCAGACCGACTTGGTCGACGTCGTGCGGAACCTGGTGGAGGAGACCAACAGGAAGACCGCCGGCTTCCTGAAGTCCCCCGTCATCCCCGACTCGGTCCTGGACGACCTGATGAACAACCTCCAGCGCCTGGTCGACTTCTCCTCGCCGACCAGCGTGAAAGCGCTGGTCGACGGTGCGCTCGACGGTGGTGTGCAGCTGCTGCTGCACCGCCCCGGCCGACTGGTGGGCAAGGACGTCTACCAGGTGACGTTGAGGGCGCGGCTCGTCGGCGAGCCCGAGTTGGTCGACGTCGTCAACGACGGCGTGGGCATCGAGCACCTCGTCATGGGCGTGCGCAGCACCGTCAAGGGAACCAGCAGGGGATCGAGCTGGAACGTGGTGCTGCGCACGCCCGCCGCCCACGCCTTCGACCCCGAACGGGGCGGGCCGGCCAACTCGCTGGGGGTCCTGCCCACCGCGGGTCTCGGTGGCGGTTCCGTCGAGAGCGCTTACCGGACCACCACCGACACGGTGATGCACCTGCGCGGCATGAAAGGCCCGATGGCCCGTCGCACGGTGCCCCTCCGGTTCGAACTGGTGGTGGAGAAGGGCGGCAAGGGCGTCGCGAGCGCGACGAGCGAGCGGGTGGAACTGCTGCTGCGCGGACCCGCCGGCCTCCTCCGGGCACACGCCGCGGACCGCCCGGAGCACCGTGCCGGCACCGGGAACCCGTCCGAGGCCGCACCCGATCGCCTCGAGGAGTGGCGGTCGGACGCGGTCGCCGCACCGCCCAAGGCGTCGGTGGCCGGCGTGGTCGGTGTGGACGACCTCAGGAAAGCCGCGATCGACGCGTTGCGCGCAGCGGCGGTCGCCGGACCGGGTGATCCGGACGCGGCACCCGCCGACGTGCGCGCGACGCTCCTGCCGGGGCTGACGGGGAAGGGCACCGCACCGCTCAACGCGCTGCTGTCCGGGCTGGGCAAGGAGCAGTTGCAGGCCGCCCTCCCGGTGCTGAGCCGGGGCGGGGAGTGGGAGGTGCCCGGCCTGCACGAGGCGTCGGTGGGGCCGTCCGACGACGCGAGCGTGAAGGTGTACGCCAAGTTGCGCGAGCCGCGGCTGGGCAGCCTGGTCGACGGCATGTACGACGTCGACATCAGCAGCGGAGCGGAGACCACCGGGAACACCGTCGTCCGCCTGGAGTCGGGCGAGACCTCCGTCGGCATCGGCTTCGGCAACTACTACCAGGTGGAGCGCAACGCCGACGGCGGCCTCGACCCCCAGCAGTCGCTGCACGTGCTGGGCAACGGGGTGGACGTCCGCGGGGTCGTCGAGGCCCTGGGCGTGTCCGCCGGC
Organism: Saccharothrix sabaoui; assembly: GCF_051756985.1. NCBI lineage: Bacteria > Bacillati > Actinomycetota > Actinomycetes > Pseudonocardiales > Pseudonocardiaceae > Saccharothrix > Saccharothrix sabaoui. The sequence continues at coordinate 42,846 of NZ_JBPKJK010000036.1, read as the reverse complement.
GAGGTGGGCGACCACAGGCAGTCCGACATGATCAAGCTGGGCCGCAGCGCCCTGGTCGGCTTCGACGTGGAGTACCGGGTCGTCGCGGACCTCGGCGGCGGTCGCACGGCTGTCGAGGACGTGGCCGTCCCGGGCGGCGCGGAGCTGGTCATGCCCGTCCAGGAGGCCGAGGCGCTCCTGGGCAAGCCGGTGGGCGGTCCCCTGGCGGAGGCCCAGGACGTCCTGCGCGCCGCCGCCGCGTCGTGGCGGACCGCCGAGCAGGCCGCGGACCGGGTCCGGCACCGCGCCCAGGACCTGATCCTCGAAGAAGACCGGACGAAGCAGGACGTCGAGGCGGGCGAGCGCACGCTGGCCGCGGCCGAACTGGAGCACGTGGCCGACGTGGCGGCGGTGTCGTCGTCCGCGGACGACCTCGCCGCCCGGCGGGAGCACCACGCCGAGGCCCACGCCGAGCTGGCGCGCCGACGTACCGCCTACGCCGTCGCCCTGCGGACCTGGACCAGTCGGCAGGACGCGTTGACCGATGCCCGCCGGGACCTGCCGCAGGCCCGGCAGGCCCTCGCCGACGCGCGGCAGCGGGTCGACGAGCAGCGCACCCGGGTGACCGACGTCGAGCAAGGGGTGTCGGACGTCGAGCGAGCACTGGCCGAGCAGCAGGACGAGGCCGTGCGCGTCCCGCTGCTCGCGGACCGGCACCAGCAGGAGCAGGACGCGGAAGAGGCGCGCGAAGAGCTCCGCCGACGGGAAACCCGCCTGACCGCCGCCCAGGACCGGCTGCGGGACGCCGAGAACGCGGCGCACGCGTCGGAGCAGGAGGTCGGTGCGGCGGCGCAGGTGCTCGCGGACGCCCGCGGGTTCCTCGACGCCGCCCGGGAAGCCGAGGCGTCGGCCGAGTCGGTGTCGATCGGCGCCGAGCGGACCGCGCGCGAGGCCGAGGACGCGGCCGAGCGGTCCAGGCACGAGTGGTCCCGCGCGAGGGAGGCGCACGAGGCCGCCGTGCACCGCATCGAGGACCTGCGCGCCCGGATCGACGCGGCGAAGGACGAACTGCGGCGGGCCCGGGAGGCGGCTCGGCACGAGCAGCGCACGTGGTGGTCGGCCAAGGCGGCGGTGGACCGCGCGATCGACGGGTACAACGCCCGCCCCGTGACGGCGGTCGACACGCCTGCCGTCAGCCTGACCGGTGCCGAGGACGAGCCGGTCGGCGTCGGCTTCCCGGCACCGGCCACCCACCTGGCGGACCGGCTGCCGCTCTACCGGCCACCCGCCCACGACGGCGACCGCGCCCTGGGCGTCCCCGACGTCCGACCGGGCACCACGCCTGGCGGTCCGCCGGCGCAGTGGCGCCCGTCCGTTCCCGCGCCCAGGGCACCCCGGCGCGCCCCGGCCCCGACCGATTTCAACCCCGGCCCCACCTCGGCCGGTGGCACCGCCTTCCCCGGAACGGGAACCGATACAGGGCTCTGGCAAGCGCACTACGGCACCCTGCCGGTGCCGGGCACGTCCGTGCCGCCCTACTACGTCTACGTGCGAGGCACGCCGGACGGCGCGTTCGTCACGGGTGGTGGAAGGGTCGACGGGGCGGCACTGGCCCGGTCGCTGCGCGCCCGGCCCGCGTTCCAACGGATCGATCCCCGGGTGCCGGTGCTCCTGGTGGTCGACCGGAGCCCCGACGCGCAGACGTCCCCCTTGCCGGGGGGCACCGGCCGGGTGCACGACTCCGAGGCGCACCACGTCGAGGCGCGGGCGTTCGCCGAGGAACTGCGCGGCGGTGGTCCGGCACGTCTGGTGATCACCAACTCCGAGGCCGGTCTCACCGGTGCGGAGTACGAGGTGGTGTCCGGGGTGGGACCGGGAGACATCGCGCCGCTGGTGCTGCGGGACGCGGAGAACCGGGTGTTCCTCGTCGGTTTCCCGGGGGACCTCGAACAAACCCGCCACGTCGACCACTACGCGCGTCACACCAACGTGCAAGGTCATCGCGTGACCGCCGGTGCGGACCCCCGCACCGGGCAGGTGCGGTGGAGGGACGCGCCGTGGGCCGACAGCACGGACGACGACAGGGCGCTGCCGCTCCAGGTGGTCATGCACAGCCGTCGGGGCAGGTACACCGCCCTGATCAACAGCGGCTGGAAGGCCCGCTTCGACCCCGACCCGCTCTCGCCGCTCGTGCTCGCCGCCGCCGCGCAGATCCGGCAGTGGGATGGAGCTGTGCGCAGGCCGCTGGTGGTCTTCACCGACGACCCCCTGGGCGACTACGGCCTGAACCAGCGCTTCCTGTCCTCGCTGCGCCGGTCGGAAGGTGTGCGCCGGACGTTCGAGTACTCCGGTCCCTTCACGTTCGACAGCGCCCACTTCGGCTTTCCCGTCCTGAGGGGCGGGGGCGGCTTCCGCACCGGGCCGCCCCTGAACCCGGGCGACGTCGACCACGTGGTGCACGGGGACGTCATCGGGTTCCCGACCAACCGGGCCGACATCGCGCCGATGACCGAGTTCGCCGTGGCGGTCAACACCGGCGTGGTCGAGGTCGACGGGCCGTGGCGCGGTCTGCGGCCGATCTACCTGGTGGTCCCGGCAGGCGGCGAAGGACACGCCCTGGTGCGGGAGAGCGGCGGCGGGGTCCTGGAACTCAACGGGCACGAGGTCGCGGCCTACCTCGACCACGTTCCCGAGGCGCGCGCGCTGCTCGCCACCGATCCCGACCGGCCCCTGGTGCTCATCGGACCGGGTTCCAGGAGGGTGGGCACCGGCGCGTTCGGCTACGACGTGGCGAGCGCGAGGCACCGGCAGCACGACTTCCGGCCGGTCTACACGTCCACGGCACGATCGTGGGTCGGCCGCCACGGCGTCCACCTGGAACCGGGTGCGGAGTTCGTCCCGGTCTCGGACCTGCGCGCGGGAGACGTCCGGATCACCCCCCTCACCTCCGCCAATGGTCAACCCTTCATGTTCCTGCTGCGCAAGACGGGTGACGAGGCGCTGTTCGAACAGCTTTCGGCATGGGCTTCGCAGGTCACCCCGCAATCCCTGCGGGAAGTGTCCTGGGCGGACGGCCGCTCCAGCCTCACCCCGTGGCTGCCGGGCCGGTTGCCCGTCGTCGTCCTCGGCCACCGGAACGCGGACGGCTTCCACACCGAGCGCGTCGACGGGCTCGTCCTCGACCCGGTCTCGGGCACGCGGCTCTCGGACTTCCTCGCCGACGACCCGCGGTTGCGGGCCGCCGCAGGAAGCGATCCCACCCGTCCGGTGGTGCTGTCGGCGTTGGACGGCTCGACGGTCGGCCTGCGGGACTTCGCGACCGGCATGGCCAGAGGGGGCTACTCGCGCGAGTTCTACCAGTCCGACGGCCCGCTGAACTTCCTCGCGAACGGGCGGCTGGGCGTCGGCGGTGTGGGTTTCCACCGCATGGCCCCGGTCCCGCCCGGCGCTGACGACGTGCAGGTCATCCCGATCGTCCACCCGGTGACCGGTGTCGTCGAGGGACAGATGTACCCGGCCGACGACTCGGACGCCTACAAGTTCACCGTCACCAGTCGAGCGGAGACCGCGAGGCGAGGGGGCCACTACTTCCAGATCGCGAGAACCGGTGACGGAGGCTCTGCGCTCCGGGCGCTCCAGAACCCGTGGGACACCCTCTCCTGGCGATTCCTGGGGCACGGCACTCCCGACGGCTTCGTCGTCCGACTGCGCACCGGCCATCCCCACCGAGGCGGTGACACCTTGCAGGTGCCCGGCGAGGGGGCGGCGGTGCTGTTCCGCGGCGCGTCGGTCTTCCAGACCGCGCGACCCGCGCCGGAAGGCCCCTTCCTGCTGACGCACTGCTCCATCGACCGCCGCACGAACGAATCGTTCAGCCATGCCTACCGGTTGCGGCAGAAGTGGGAGCAGGACAGCGGGACCCGGACGACCTTCTTCGCCGCCGACGCCGCCACCGCCATGTGGAGCAACGGGTGGCGCGGGGTGGACGACCCCGGGCATTACAGGGAAGTGCTGCACCCCGATGACGAGCTACCCCCCGTCGTGCCCCTGCCCCACTTCGACACCGCGACAGTCGGCAGCCTCCTGCCCCGCGTGACCAGCTCGGTCGACCCGAACCCCCGGGCGCAGGACGACGGGCCGCGGACCGCACAACCGGTCCCGGCGGACGCCGATCGGGCGTCCTCCGGCACGAGCCCGTCGCCGGTCCCCGCATCCGGGGAGTGGACGGCGGAGCGACTGCGCTCCCTCGCGGACAACGTGGACGAGGCGCTGGGCGGCACGTCCACCGAGTTCCGCGACCGCGTGTACCGGCAGGCGCAGGACGTCCTGGCGAGCGTCCTGGACCCGGCCGTGCTCGAACCGGACCTGCTCGCCACCGTCGTCGACGTCGTCGCGGCCACGATCGGCCTGCACAGCGCGGAAACGGGTCCCGACCGGGAGACCGGGGACCTCCCGTCCGAGCCGCGCGAGGAGGGCAGTGCCCGCCTGGAAGCCCTGCGGGTGGCCAGGGAGATCGCCCACGACCTCGGTGTGGCGTCCCTCGCCCCGCTGACCGACGTCTCCGAGCGGACGCCCGGACCGGAACTGTCACTGACCCACGAGCCCGGTGGCGTGCTGGAGCGGGAGCAGTTGAGGGAGGTGAACGCCCTCGCAGACCGCTTGGCGGAAGCCGCCCGAACCCGTTCCGGCCGGTACCGGGCGCCGGTGGTCCACGTGTCCGGTGACCGTGTCGTGGCCCGCTTGGTGGGGCACGTCCTGAGCGTTCGCGCGAACCGCCGAGCCGAGGCCGCCGGGGAGGTCGAGGTGGGCTTCGGTCCCGCCGCGGCGACCGGACGGGTGGACGTGCGCGTGGACTGGTCGCTGCGCCGGCTCGACACGACCTCGCGGGACCTCGGTCCGGCAGCTGTGGAGCAGGCCGGTGGCGGGGACCGCGTCGCGAGGAGCCCGCTGACCCCGGAGCGCCTCGGCCGGGACCGGGCGCTGGAGCGGGCCCGGTTGATCCTGGACGACGAGGGCTGGAGGCACAGCCGGGAATCCGACGCCGACTGGTTCACCTCCGTCGCCCCGGTGCCGACGGAGTCCGTCCGCACCGCGGTCGCCCACGCCGACGCCGCCGAGCAGGTACGAGGCGAGGACCCCTACGTCCTCGACTCGTCGACGCTCACCCCCCGCGGCATCGAGCTGCGCGCGGGCAGCGCGCGCATCGCCTACGAGACCACCGCCGTCGACGTAGGCGGTGTGCCGGTCCGCGACTTCACGGTGAAGCTGCACCTGGACCCGGCGGACGCGCAGGACCGAACGCGGGTCCACGCGAGCCCGACCCAGGTCGAGGAGGTGCGTCGTCGCGTGGAAGAGGGCGTCGCCGAGCTGTTCGGCCGGGGCAACCGCCTGCCCGGTGGGGAGCAGTTCCACGTCACGGTCCTCTTCACCGACGGGACGACCCCGGCGCACGGCCGCATCGGGGTCGTCCCGGCCGGTGAGCGGGCCGACCAGACGACCTGGCCGGTCGACATCACCCCGCAGCTCGCCGCCCACGAGATCGGCCACTTCCTCGGCCTGCGCGACGAGTACGTCGAGCACGACGACGTGAAACCCGTCTTCCAACGCCGCGAGGGTCGCGGCGCGGTCGTCTCGGACGAAGGGCTGATGGGAGAGGCGGTGCTCGACTCCTCGGCCGTCCTCAAACCCCGGCACCTCTGGCGGGTCGAGAACACCAGGCTCCAACTGGGCGCCACCCGGTTGGAGCAGGACGCGGACGACCTGCCGGCACCGCACGCGCCGGCGTCCGGCGGGTTGCAGCGCCGAGGCGCGGTAGTGCGCCGTCCACCCGGCTCCCGGGAGCGCGCCCAGGACGGGGCGCCGTCCGGGGTGCCCGATCTGGTGGTGTCGCCTGATTCCCATCAGGTCGTCATGTTCGTGGCGGGCAACGACGACGCCCTCGTGTGGGGGGCGTTGTCCGGCCGGTGGGCGGGCGTCGCCGCGTTGGCCGGAAAGATCGTCGTGTTCGTGCACGTCGCCGGCGGTAGCTTCCAGCTCGACGGCACATGGGTCGAACCGTCGAGGCTGGCTGCGGCATTGGTCGGAACCGCCGCGTACCGCGACGCGGGGCCAGGCGCACCCGTGGTGCTCGTCGTGGACAACCCGACGCGGGCGACCGACCTCCTCCGCACCTCGACGGCGTTCGCTGCCGCGCTGCACGACGGCGACGGCCCGTTCCCGGAGGTCTACTTCAACCCGGCACGGGTGAACATCGCGGACAACATGGGCGATACCCCGGTCTCCACCCAATTCGGGAGAGTGCCGAGCCCGACCGATTCGCGGTATGAAGCTCTCCCCGTCCTCACGGTGTCGACCTCCCCGGCTCCGTCGGGTGAAGTGCGTCGCAGGAATGCGGTGCGTCATCCTGGAAGACGTTCGATCTCGCCGCTGCGGCAGCGGTCCGAAGACTTGCCGGAGGTTGCGAGTCCAACGCTCTGGGGAATGCCCCAGGTGGTCAGCACGTCGTTGGGGAACGCGCCACAACTCGTGATCCCGCCGTTCGGCGATTCCCTCCAAGTGGTCGGCTCGCCGTTCGGCGACGCGCCTGAAGCAGGGCAGCCGCCGACGTGGGGGTCGTCCGGGAACGCCAACTCCCCGTCCCCGGGAGGGGGCAGCTCGCCGCACCTCGAGGTCGTGCCGCAGATCGACTACCCGTCAGGGGGGCGGCAACGGGAACGTTGGTGGCATCGCCAGATCGCCCAGTTGCGTCGTGGGTTGGGTATCCGCCAAGCGCCGCTCCAGGCACCTCCCCGTGCTGAGGGCGGTTACGGCGCCGAGTTGCCCGCCGAGATGCAGGCCGGGTACGCGAACACCGCCTTCACGTCGGGTGTGCGAGGTGAGCTGGAAGGCGCGCCGGAGCGGCACGAGTTGGCGGCCTGGAACACCGGCACTGGCACCGGGGCGAACGCGAACGTGGTGAGCGAACTGCCCACGGGGACCGATCCGACGCGCACGGGGTGGACCGAGGAGCAGGTCCACCGCGAAGCAGCTGTCGCTCGTAACCGGATGAGGTCGGCGGTAGCTCAGGACGAAGGCTGGAGAACGGCACAACAACAGGCCGAGTGGATCGTGGATCTCGTCAGCGACCACCGTTTGGCCGGCAGGTCCGCCCTGCGTGCCGACGTGGGGTACCTGGTGGCCGACCAGTTCGTGGGTACCGGTGGCTATGCCGGCGCGGTCGCGCTCGCCCGCAGGCTGGCGAACGAACTGGGCTTCGCCTCCGCGGAAGAACACGGGCGGCACGAGGTGAACGAACTGCCTTCGCCTGCTGCGCCGGACCGCTCGGGCCGCTGGACCCTGGAATCGCTCAACCACCGTGCCCTGCGCGACTTTCCCCGGCTGGGCAGGATTTCCCCCGCCCAGGCGAATGCGCTTCTGGAATCGGGCACCAACCTGCTGCGCTCTGTCGTCGATTACCGCGCGGTCTCTTCCGCCGTCGATGAGCAGATCGTGCGTTCCGCCCACGAACAAGGGCGTCAGCCGACGGACCTGTTGATGTTCCGGGTGCTCGTGGTCGTCATGGCCGAGATCGAACGCCAAGGTGACGAGCGGTCGGCGCTGCTGCTGGCGTACGGCATCGCCAAGGACCTGGGCATCGCGTTGCCGGAACCACGAGCTTTGCGCGAGGCCGAGATCAGCATCACCTACGCCCCCGGGGCCGCGGAGATGTCGGCGCAGCAGGGCGCGATGGTGCGTGCACGGTTGTCCGACCTGGTGAGGGAGGTCAACGTACGTGCACGACGCGGACCTCTCGATCTGGTGGTCAGGGTGGGCGGCCACCCCTCGGGGGTGAAGGTCGTGCTCGACCTGCTGAACCGCGACGCCCCGCACCTCGACGTCCGGCTGGTCCTGGGTCGGCCCGACGGTTTCGACGTGCACGTGGAGCGGCCTTCGAGGCTGACGCCCACCCCTTCCCCGGTGAGCGCCCGACCGGGCACGCCGTTGGCCGAACCGGACTTCGTCACCCTGGTGGGACCGGCTGGTGACGCAATCGGTGTCGGGTTCCTCTCCGGGCCGGATGCGGGAATCGTGCGCGATTCCTTCGAGGCCGGGGTCGCAGGACACCTCGTGAACGCGGCCCGGCGCGACGCGAAGTACTTCGTCGCGGTACACCACGACGCGCGCGGGTTCCATGTCCCCGATCGAACCGGGGGAGGCGGGCAGTGGCTGGACGAGGCGGGCATCGCTCGTCTGGTCACGACGCTCGTCACGACTCCGCAAACATCGGTGATGTTCGTCGCGTGCCTGTTGTCCGAACCCCGCAGACTCGAAGAAGCAATGCGTGGTTACGGCCACCAAGGAATGGTCGTGACTTTCTCGCAGAAGATCGAGTTGTCGCGCGCGGGCACCCTGAGGTTCTGGTCGGAGGATTCTGAGACACCGCCGGTGTATGACTCGGTGTTCCTGGGCGGGGAGCCGCTCGGGATCGACCTCGGGCCGAACGCCGCTTCGGCCGGCGGTATCGCCTTCTACCCCGGGTTCGCCGTCGCGGCGGGATGGAATCAGATGCACTCGCGCATGACGCCGCGCGTGTCCGGACCGAATCCCGTTCACGTGTACGCGTCGACCCGACAGGGCAGGTTCAACGTTCTCGGGAGCCCGTTCACCGGAGCCGACGTGGCCTCGGCGGTCAGTCGGTCGACCGGCGTGCTCGCGGCGGACCTGCGGACACCCGTCGTGCTGGTGGTCGTCCGGTCGGACGACGCGGACCACCTCCCGGTGGCGAGCGAGTTCGCCGGGACGCTCCGCGCACTCGGGTACGAGGGCCGGATCGAGATGACCACCACGGCGTTGCCGACCGGACTCGACCCGATCGACGTCGACGTCGACGACCGCGACCTGGTCGTCCTGTCGGCCGGTGCGGAGCCGGACGACGACGTCATGGACTACGACGACGTCATGGACTACGACGACGTCATGGACTACGACGACGTCATGGACTACGACGACGTCATGGACTACGACGACGTCATGGACTACGGCGCCGTCATGGACTACGGCGACCTGCTCGCGGATCTGGACGGCTTCCGCGCCTGGGGTGTGGAGGGCGCCGCGCCCGTCGTGGGCCTGGGGGACGGGTTCGGTCGTGGCTTCGGGCTGAGGCTGGTAGCTGATCCGGCGCTGGCCGCGCTGGTGGAGGAGTCGGCGTTGTCGTCGACCGATCACACGTTCCGCTACCTGGGTTCGGTGGCGGGCGACGGTTCGGTGTCGACGGTGTTGGCGCCGTGGGCCGCTTCGCTGGACGGCGAGGGGCCTCGGCCGTTCGTGCTGTACCTCTCGACCGAAGGCGGGATCTTCTCGGTCGGGGGAGCGTGGCTCACACCGGAGGAGGCGGCCGACGTCGTGGTGGCCCGGCCTGAGTTCGCCGCTCTGGCGAACGCGGCGGTGCGCCCCCCGCTGGTGTGGGCGTTGTCCGGTGACGCGGACGAGGCGACCGTGGTCCGGTTGCTCGACGCGGTCGTCACGTCGAGCGACGGCCTGTGGGACATGTACTGGTTCGCGGGTGACATCGGCGTCCGCCCGGGGCACGCGTTGTTGGACATCCCGGCGGGTGGGTTCTTCCGGCGCCGGTCTCCCGAAGCACTGGGGGAAGTGCTCCACATGGTCTCCGACGCGGGTGACGCCTTCGTCTTCCCCCGGTTCGGGTTGAGCGCCGAGCACGAGCGGCTCATCGGACTCCTCGTGGGCGGTGCCGGGTTGACCGACTCGTGGCTGCGCTCGCGGCCGGTGGTCGTCGTCGTCCCGACGGTGGGCGGGCGTGGCGTGATCCACGGGTTCGACGGCTCGGGGGTGGAGGTGGACGGCGCCGATCTCGCGAAGTTGCTCCTCGGGGCGGGCGGTTTCCAGGCCGGGTTGAGGGACTTGGACAGGCCCGTGGTGGTCGTGGGGGACGGGATGCGCTCCCGCCTCGATTTCGGCGGGTTCGGGTTCGACTTCGCCGGTGTGCTGCGCGAGCGAAACGATTTCCGCGATGTTTTCGTGGCGGACCTCGCCGACCTGGTCGGCGGTCCGGCCGGCGTGCGGTGGTCGCCGCAGCACAGGCCGGTGCTGGCGTCGGTGACGCGGGCCGGCGATCTTCAGACCACGGTGCTGGTCGGCGCCGACGGCGAGGCCATCGGCCTGCTGCTGCGCTCGTCCGATGACGACGAGCACGTGCGGCAGGTCGAGCAGTGGGCCGCCCGGGTAACTCCTGGGTCGTTGCGATCGTGGGTTCGGATGGTGGACAGCGCACAGGTCGACGCGCCGTGGTCGGGCGACACCGCACCCGTAGTCGTCATCCTGCCGAAGAAGGACGCGGACAAGAACCGCTTCAGCGCCGTTCTCCGGAACGGCGATCACTTCCAGGCGTCCGGGGAGGAGGTCGCCGCCGCGTTGAGCGGCGATCTCCGTTTGCGCGAAATCGCGGATTCGAATCCCCGGTCGCCACTGCTGCTCCTGGACACCGCCGTCGGGTTCGTCCACTACGAGTCCTTCGTCAAAGAGATCCGTGCCGGGGGTTATGCGCGACCGATCATCTCGCGGAACGAACCCGCCCACCTGTTGCCAGGCGGCTTGCTCGGCTTCAGCGGTCTGGACGACTGGTCGGTCACGACCTCGGAGGGCAGTTACCACTCGCGCATGATCGTGACCTACCCGCACATCGACCCCGGCACGGGGAAGGCGCACGGGCAGATCATCCCCGACCGGTTGGAGGACGTTCCGGTGCGCGCCAGTGCGCAGTCGAACGCCCTCAGGTTCCAGGTGGACCACTACGTGGAAGTGGACTTCGTGCCGGACGAGCGGGGTGTTCCCACCCGCCGGGAGCGGCAGGTCGAACTTCCCTGGAAGGGGTCGTTGCGCCAACCGTGGCAAGTGACCGTGCGGATGGACGCCGACTCCGTGTCGGCAGTTTATCGAACTCGCCGACCGCACATCTTCGGTGACAGGGTCGAAATTAACGCAGGAGGCCTGTCCGGGCTCTTCTTTCAAAATGAGCACTATCGGGGGACCGGCCCGTCGGACAAGAGGGGGCCGATCGTCTTCGACGCGTCCTGGGATGGGAGAACCGGCACGGGTAGAAACCCGCACGTCCGCCTGTCGGACAGAAAGAAAGTGCCGGTCTGGATTGTCCGGGGAGAGAGAAGCGTCGATCCGCTGACCGGGGTGTGGACGCTGGGGAGAAGCGCTGCCTTCATGCTTGGGGGCAAGCAGTATTTGACGGAAGCGGAGTCCGTGGAATTGACGGACGAGCAGGGCGCACTGATCGGTGTCGGCTATCTGGCAGGCCCTGCGGCTGCCGTGGTGAAACCTGCGTTCAGCGCCGGTGTCGCGTCGCGGATTCCGAACTTGGACGGCGCCGCCAATTTCTTCGTCGTGGTAGCGGACCACGACGAGGACGGCTTCCGCCTGCCCGTGAAAACGGGTGGTGAGGTGGTGTTGAGCGATGCCGATTTCCTCAAATTCGCCGTGAGGAGGGGAATCGCTCCGGATGCGAGGTTGGTGTTGCTGAGCTGTTCGATCGCGGATGGCGCTCCGCTGCGCGCGACGGTGCGGGGTCTCGGCCGCCGTGGCGGGTTCGTACCGTTCCCGGGCGAGGCGGAGTTGACGGCCTCAGGCGGCTTCCGCGTGCTGGAGCCCGCCTGGTCTCCACTGCGGCCCGCCGACGCGCTGGTGCTCGCCGACGCCCCTCCGGACATGGCCTCCCAGGAGGCGTCACCGGCGCACGACTCGATGTTCTTCGACGACGAGCCCATCGCGGTTGCCCCGAGGTCGAACGCCGCTTCGGCCGGACGCGATCACCGCGGCTCGTCGGGATCGACGGAACCCGGGATCGACTTGAGCGACCTGGCCGCCTCAAGTGGTCGGCACGACCCGGGCGTGTTCGACGATGTGGCTGAGCTGGTCGCCCCCGGTGTCGTCGATGTGCAGGGTCCGATGTTGGTGGACGGTTTTGGTCGTGGGTTCGGCTTGAACTTCGTGGTCGATCCGACCTTGGCCGGTTTGATCGCGGGCATGGCGGGATCGGCGACTGTCCACACGTTGCGTTATGTGGGTTCGGTGGCGGTCGACGGTTCGGTGTCGGCGACGGTGGCACCGTGGGCTGCGTCGTTGGACGACGGGCGGTCCAAGCCTTTTGTGGTGTTCGCCTCGGTGGAGGGCGGGAGTTTCCTCGTCCGAGGGCCGGAGGGGGCGACGAGGGTCTCGGCCGAGGAGATGTCCGGGCTGGTGGTGTCGCGGCCTGAGTTCGAGGCGGTGTCGGGTGCGGCGGTGCGCGGCCCGTTGGTGTGGGTGTTGTCCGGGGACGCGGACCGCGGTCTGGTGGATCGCTTGTTGGACGAGGTCGTGCGCCTGACCGGTGGCCCGTGGGACATGTACTGGTTCGCGGGTGATGTCGACGTCCGCCCGGGCCGCGTGGTGGCGGACATCCCGGAGGGTGCGGAGTTCCACCGCAGCGTGTTCCTGGACCTGGCGCACGTCGATCATCACGCGTCGGACACCGGTGATATCTTCACCTTTTCCACGCCGAGTGCCGATGAAGCTCATCGACAGCGGATGGCGACCGTGCTGGGCGCTGTCGCGGAGAGGCCGCTCAGGAATGGGGAAAAGCCGATCATCCTGAGCATCCCGACGGCGGAGCGATATGGTTTCGCCTACTCGCTCGAAGGGCGGGGCGGCGAGTTCGGCGGGGCGGACTTCGTCGATCTGATGTTCCAGTCGGAGGTTTTCCGGGAAAAGATGTCGTCACCTGGTCGACCGGTGGTCATCGTGGGTGCGAAGGCGGCGGACCTGATCGATTTCGGCGGGTTCGGGTTCGATTTCGCCGGCGCCTTGCGGACGCGTGGTGATTTCCGGAACGTCTACGTGGTCGACCCCGGCCGCCTGGTCGAAACGCCGACAGGGTTCGACTGGATGTCGGTGCTGGTATCGGTGTGGCGGGCAGGTGACCTCCGGACCGAGGCGCTGGTCAACGCCGCGGGAACGATCCGTGCCCTGCTCATGCGCTCACCAGGTGACGACGAGTACGCCCAGCAGGTGCGGGACTGGGTCGCCGGGGCCACCCCCCGCTCGCTGCAGGCATCGATCCGGGAAGCGGGCGGAATCAGAGACGACGAGCAGCGGCTCGACAACCCGCCCATCACCGTTTTCCTGTCGCCCCTGCTGGTCGGGCAGGTGAACTTCGACGTGATCGGTCGGGACGGCGAGCAGAAGAGAGTCCACAGGGTCGATGTCGCCACGGTGTTGAGCGGTGACCGGGACTTGCGCGCAATGGCTGACGCTGCCATGCGGTCGCCACTCCTGTTCGTGGGGCCCGCTCGTTTCACCCTGAACCCCGCTTTCATGGAACCTTTGCGTCGCGGTGGTTATATGCGTCGATTGTTCTCGCGAGTCGACTCCCCGGATTGGCTGCTGCAAGGGCGTCCGACCCGTGGTCGGGACAGGTGGACGGTCAGTAATGCCCGGCTGTCCGTGTACGTCGATAAGATCATGACTTATGCGCATGTCAACCATCGTGATGGCAACGTGTACGGGCAGATCGTCACCAGTCGTCCGGGTGATGCGGCGGAGTTTGCCAGTGCGCAATTGAACGCGGCTCGTTCGGGGGTCGAACACTACGTCGTGGTGGATTCTGTCCCCGATGGCCGGGAGGGCTCCTCCGAGTCTGTCGTGACATTCGATTCGCTCTGGATGCGGTCATCCGGGAGGAGATGGTTCGTCGACGGTCAGGGAGGCACCGGTCACGTCTTGGCCACTGTTCGCACTCGTTATCCGCACGTTCCGGGCGATCTGGTGGAGCTGAAGGGGGATTCGCTGGCCAATCTCATCAACATTGATGTCGATTACCGCTCGGTCGCGTCGTCCGGTGAAGATTTCTCCATCATCTTCGGTTCGTCCGCGAGCGCAATGCGAAGCGAAACGAATGGTCACAGCGTGCTCAACGTGATCGCCCACCGTCTGGCTGTTCCAGCATGGGGAGCCCGGGGCGATGTGGTGAAGGACCCGCTGACCGGGATCATGACCGTGAGGAACGGCACAGGTTTCACCGTCGCCGGGGCCCACTGGGCCAGCAGCCCATCCCGACCGGCCGATCCGTTGCCGGACGCCGCACCACCGCCGGGGACCAGGCCGGGGGACGTGGTGTTCGTCGACCTGAAGGACCACGAGGGAAACGGGGTGGGGATCGGTTTCCTGGCCGCCGAGGAGGGCGTGATCGCCCGACAGGCATTTGACCGGGGCGCAGGCCGCGGGTTTTCCGGGGGTGCGGCTGCGCCCGACTTCTTCGTGGCGGTCCACCACGACGCGGAGGGCTTCCGCGTACCGCTGAAGTCGGGCGGCACGGCCTTGATGGGACCTGCTTCGTTCACGCGGCTGCTGGCGTCCCTCGACGTGGTCGAGAACGGCGCGCCGTTGGTCTTCCTGAGCTGCGACATCACCGATGATCAAGCTGGTGAGTTGCGCCTCTGGGGGCAGAGGCACCTCCCCCGCAATTCCGTGCGCACTCTTCCGGGCAGGGTCGAACTGAACCGGTCGGGTGATGTACGGATCTGGTCTGCGGAGGAGGTGCCGCCGCTGTCGGAGGGGTCCGTGCTGCTCTTCGGCGGGATGGCCCCGCTCGCCTTCGGCGCGAATGCGGCTGTGGCCGGGGGGATCGTGTTCCCCAGTGGTCCGGAGGATGCCGTCCGGTGGCGGAACGTCCATGACGGTCTGCTGCCGATGTGGACGTCGTCCCCACGGGTGTGCGTGTACGTGACGTTCGAGGACGGGGCGTTCACGGTGCGCGGGAACCGGGTGGACGGGGCCCGGTTGGCGGCCGAGGTGGCGGCGTCACCCGGACACCCGCTCGGAACCCCCGGAATGCAGGTCGTGCTGGTCGTGGACCGGCGGGGAACGGGCGATCACGTGGTCGCGGCGCGGGAGTTCGCCGTCGCGCTGCACCGCGCCGGTCTGCACCGGTACGCCATGGTCACCGATCGACCGGTGGTGGTGGACGAGCACGGACGGGTTGACCTCCACCGTGGTGAACTGATTTCCCTTGTGCCGCCGCGGACCGAGGACATCTTCTGGGAGCCTCTCCACGACGGGCACAACCGGGAGTACGGCATGCAGTTCCCCGTCGATCGGGATCTGAGTTTTGAACTTTCGGACAGCGTCCGAGTGGCCACCGACCACTCGCTGCGCGTCGTGGCGTCGCCGACGGGCTCGGGGAGTATTTCGGTTTCCCCGGCTCCCTGGGCTGCTGCTGCGGACGGGAACCGTGCCAGGCCTTTCATGTTGCACCTGAACGCGCGGAATGGGGAAGTCCTGCTCTTGGTGGGCACTCGCCTGTTCGCCGTGACACCCGAAAAGGCGGCCCACCACGTCGCGGAGCACGAGTTCTTCCGGCGCTTCGCGGACGGAGCGGTACGACGTCCTCTCGTGGTGACCATGTTCAGCGAGCAAGCGGACGACTCGGGTCAGAGGCTGCTGACCGAGTTGATCCGCCTGATCGGGCCGCGCCCCTCCTTCGAGTACACCGGGCCGGTCAACTACATGGAGGGGTTCGGTGTACTCATCCCGTCTGGCCGCGCCTACCGGCCGGGAGTGCCGTTGTCGATGGGCGATGTGGTGCACGTGGTGTCGGACGATGGTTCAGTGGTGGTGTTTCCCGACCCCGGTCCCGGCCTGGTGGCGCAGAACCAACTCGTCACGGCCTTGTTGAGCGGTGTTCCGGTGGCGGGCCCGTGGGGCGATGCGGCGTTGTTCGTAGTTCTGCCTTCCGCCCAGCGCCACATGACGGTGTACCCGGTAGATGGCGGCGGTGTGGAGCTGAGCGGTGCGGAGTTCGGGCGCATGTGGCTGGGTGACCTGCGTCTCGCCGCCCTCCTGGGGAGCCGGTCGGGTCCGCTGGTGCTGATGGGTGACCACGCGGATCTGCGTGTGGGCTTCGGCGGGTTCGAGTTCGACTTCGCCGGCGCATTGCGGGAGACGGGTGACTTCCGCGATGTGTACGCCCTCTCCGGAGGCAGGGCACGAGTGGCCGACGGTGCGATTCGACCGGTGGAAGCCCGGTTCGAACTGGTGTCGGTGTGGCGCGCGGGCGACCTGAGCAAGATCGCGGTGCGCGGCGCGGACAATCGGGTGATCGGCTTCCTCATGCGTTCACCGGGGGACGACGAGCTGCTGCGGCAGTTGTCCGAGTGGGCTGCCGGGGTGACGCCGGAAAGCCTGCGGCGACTGCTCGTATCGGACGGCTCGGAGGAAGAGCCGCCGTGGGGCGGCGCCTCGACGCCGCTAATGATCTTCGTGACGCGGGGGCCGCACGGGTACGTCGGCTTGAACGCGGCCAACGTGCCGGTGGTGTACTCCGGAGCGGACCTGGGCGCGGTCACCTACAACGACCCCGATGTGCGCTCGGCGGCGGGTACGAAACCGGTGAAGCCGTTCCTGCTGGTTGCGCTCAACGGCGAGGTGGTCGACGGGGATGGTTTCGCGCGGGAACTGCCGAGAGGCGGCTACCACCGCTCGGTGCACTACTCGACCGGGTCGTTGAACTTCGGTGACGGCGGCCGCTTGGTGCTCCCCGGCGCCGATCGCCTCATCACGCGGAAACCGCCCGAGGACCCGGAGTACGCGGAATACCTGACGACCGAGGCGGGCACCGGCAGGGTGGTCAGGCAGTTCCTGCCGTTCTTCGAGTACGACCTGGTGGCGATGGCGGCCAGGGGGATTGCCAGGACCGCGTACCCCAGCGACTACTTCACCGTCCACGACACCCCGGCCGAAGGCGTGGCTGTGTCCGATCGGAGGTTCAGGGTGCCGTGGGCGGGGTCAGTGCCGCCGCCCTGGGAGGTCCAGGCGCACGGAACCGGAACCCAGATGGGTTTCCGGGTTCGGACCGACGTCCCGTACTTGCTGGGTGATCAGGTCTTGGTGAAAGGCGACCGGATCGCGAAGATCGTCCTAGCCAGGAAGGTGCAGGTATCGCCCGCAGGAACCCCGGTGGTACTTCTGAGCTGCTTCGCCGGCCTCGTGTCGAAGCAGGGCGTTCCCTCGTTGAACACCGAGGTGCGCCAGGCGCTCGAGGATGCGGAGGGGACCCCCGTGCTCGTGTGGGCGCCGACCGGAGCCGTGTACGAGGAAGGGGCCACAGGACTGCTTTCCTTCCGCCGTGCGGGGAACTTCGTCGAAGGGCTGTCTACGAGGAACGCGGTGCGGACGTCGGCGGTGAGGTTGCCGGATATCCGGCCGGACGTCGTAGTGTACGAAACTCTCGCCGACAACGACGGCCGTGCGGTCGGCGTGAGTTTCATGACCGGCAGCGAGGCGGAGACGCTTCGGGAAGCCGTGCGCAACGGCGCCGCCCGGAACCTCCCACTTCCTGCGGATCCCCGTCGGCGTTACGTGATGGCACCCCGCAGCGGAAAAGGGCTTGGCGTTCGGCTCAAGACCGGGCAAACCGAGTGGGTTGACGGACATTCCCTCTTGGTCCTGTTGTTCGCCATGGGGTTCGCTCCTCCCGGTACGAAGCTCACCTTTTTCAGCTGCTCGACCGCGGATGCGGTGAGCATGAGGCACTGGGGGAGGCTCGACAACCGGTCGGTGTTGGTGGAGACCGTCCCAGGTGAGGTGGAGATGTTCCGGTCGGGTGCGACCCGGGTCTGGCCGGCGGGAACGGCGCCGAGTCCTTCGGCCGATTCTGTGGTGTTCTTCGACAGGGGATGAGCCGACCGTGCCGCGGCCCCCGTCGAATGCCCGTCCCCTGGCCACTGGGGAAGACTCGGGTGCCCGATGGGGCCCGCTGGGTGGGCGCTGCGGACCGGAGCGCTCGACGATCCGCTGAACTGGCCCTGCGGGTTCCGGGGGTGGAACCGGGGAACGATCGGCCGCCGAATCCCGGCGCGCCGCGACGAAGGAGGAGTGGGATGGTCGCCGCAGACGCGGACACCGAGAACTGGTTCCTGTTGATGGACCCGACCTGGCAGCCGGAGAGCGAGGACGAGGCGCCGCCCCTGGAGGCGGTGGTGGGGTTGTGGCCGGTCGAGCCCGAGGGACAAGTGGGACGTTTCCGGGCGAACCCGTCGTACGTGCCGTCCGACCCCGATTCGCCGACCGACCCGCTGGACGCGGTGCTCCGCCTGTTGATGAAGGGCGAGGCCGAAGCGGAACAGCTCCAGTTGCTGCTGCGCGACTCGCTGTTCGACGTCGCGATGAACGGTGACGAGCGCCCGTTGGTCATGCGCTCCCCGGATGACGTGCCGTGCGTGGTGATCGCGACCTCCGAGGTGAACCGGCGCCGGGTGTTCTCCCCCGAGTGGCAGCGGATCGACCTGTCGGACCTGGTGGTCATGTTGGCCGACGGGGTGGACGTGCTGTTCAACCCCGGTGGTCCCGCCTCGGCGCGCCTGCTGGGCGACTTCATGCGGCGCACCCACGTCATGACGGAGGAGGACGTCGCCGCGGCCTACGAGAAGTTCCGCGACGGCCGCACCCTGGAGGTGGTGCCCTGGGACGTGCCGCCGGCGAGTGCGGCTGCGGACGACGTCGCGGGCACCGCGGTGGACGACACCGTGGGCACCGCGGACGACGTCGCGGGCACCGCCGACAGGGGTCCGGTCGTCACCGAGGTGGAAATTCCGGAGGTTCCTGCTGGTCAGGACCGTTCTTCATCTTCGTGAGGACTCTGGAGAACGCGTGTAGATCGGCTTCAGACGGCATGTGGTGACCATCGCGCAGACTCTCCCCAGGACAACAGGAGTCATTCGGAGGCAGCAGTGCGCAAGGTCAAAGTGGCTGTTCAGGCGGCGGACCCGTTGAGCTTGGCGGGGCTGGTCGGCCACCTCGAGGCACACCCGCAGGTGGTGCTGCTGCCCGGTGAGCAGCGCCACCTCGCGGAGGTGGCCGTGGTCGCCGTGGACCGGTTGACCGCGGAGGTGGTCGCCGGGATGCGGCGGGCGGCGGCCGAGATCGGCACGCCGGTCGTGCTGGTCGTGGCCGACCTGGAGGAGTCGGAGCTGCCGACGGCGCTGGAGTGCCGCGTGGTGGCCGTCCTGCCCAAGGCCGCGGCCACCAGCGAACGCCTGATCCACAGCGTGATGACCGCGGCGGCCGGTGACGGGCTCATGCCACCCAACCTGATCGGCGTGCTGCTCAAGGACCTGGAGCGGTTGCAGTGCCAGTTGCTGGAGGCGGACGGCGGTACGCCGCGCAACCGGCTCACGCCGCGCGAGGAGCAGGTGATGCGGATGATGGCGGAGGGCTTGGACACCGCGGAGATCGCGGTGAGGCTGTCCTACTCGGAGCGCACCGTGAAGAACGTCATCCACGGCGTGACCACCCGCTTCAACCTGCGCAACAGGCCGCACGCGGTGGCGTACGCCGTCCGCTCCGGCCTCATCTGATCCGGTGAGCCGCGCCCGCGTGCGGCGTGGGCGGCGCGAACACCGCCCACGCCCGGGTCGGATCACCCGGTCAACGCCCTGACCAGCCTCTCCTCCGCCCGGCGTGCGTCGAGCACCGCTCCGAGCGCCCGGTAGCCCGCCACCGCCTCCCGACAGGCGGCCTCGGCGTCGGCGCGTTCACCGACACCGACGAGCACCACCGCCAAGTCCTCCAGCGCCTCGGCCAGCTCCACCGGACGCCCGGCCAGCCGGTACCGGGTCACCGCGGTCCGCAGCGGCTCGGGGTCGCCGCGCAGCAACCCCCGGCAGCGCGCCTCGGCCGCGAACGCCCGCGCGGGCACCCGTTCCCGCGCCGCCTCGGTCGCGCACACCCGGTAGGCGAGTTCGGCGAGCTCCCGCGCACCGGCCGAGACGGCCGACCGCACGGCGTTGGGCATCCACTGGTGCCGCAGCGTCAGGTGCCCCGGCCGGTCGCACAGCAGCGGCTCCAGGTGCGCGAACACCTCCGCCACGTCCGCGCCCCCGCACTCGGCGACGTACGCCCGCGCGGCCAGCAGGAAGTCCGCGTGCTCCTGGTCCGCGACGAGCACCACCGGCTGGTCCGGCACCGCGGCCAGGTGGGCCCGCGCCTCGTCGAGCCGGTCCCGGCGTGCCTCGACCAGTGCCGCGATGCCCGGCACCAGCAGAGCCGGGCCGTGCCCCTGCGCACCGAGGTGGCCGACCACGTCCGCCGCGTGGCCGAGGCCGGTCAGGGCCTCGTCCCAGCGGCCCGTCCAGAACTCGTGCACCGCGGTGTACACGCGCAGGAACGTCGCGCTGGGGCCCCTGCGCGCCCTGGCGCGCGCGCTCCGCAGCGCCTGCGCGGCCTCGTCCAGCCGGTCCAGCTGCTGGAGCGTGAACGCCCGGTTCTCCAGCAGCACCGGCCGCAGCTCGTGCACGTCCTGCGGGTCGCCGATCATGGTCAGCGCCAGGTCGACCTGGGCCAGCGCCTCCACGTGGTCGCGCCGGGCCGTGCTGATCTGCCACAGCACGCGCAGCGAGTGGCTCATCGCGAACCCGTCGGCCGACTGCTCGGCCCGGCTGATGGCGTCGTGCGCGTGCCGCTCGGCGGTCTCCAGGTCGGCGAACCCGGACCGGTGGACGTCCGCCAGCAGCGCTTGCTGGCGCGTCCGGCACGGCTCGGGTGTCGCCTCGTTCTCCACGGCGACCCGCAGCGTGCCGGCCGCGGCTTCGACCCGGCCCTCACCGAGGTAGAGCATCGCCAGCACGCAGCGCATCTCCGCGGCCAGGTGGGCGTCCTTGGTCCGGGCGAGCACGGCCTTGGCCTCGCTCTCCGGCCGCTTGCCCTGCCAGAACTTCAACCACGCCGTCCACGAGGTCAGCCGGTCGCGTTGCGCCTCGCTCAAGGACGGCCGATCGGCCGCCGCGTCGACCAGCGCGACGGTCAGCTCCTGGTCCACCAGCATGATCTCGCGGACGTTGTCGGCCACCCATGCCGCGCTCCAGGCGTCCATGGTGGCGGAGGCCAGGTGGCGGGCGACCTGCAACGCCGGGGCGCCCGCGGAGTCCAGCGCCTGGGCGGCCTGCCGGTGCAGTGCGGCGCGCACCGGGTGCAGCATGCCCCCGTACAGGCTGTCCCGCACCAGCGGGTGCCGGAAGGCGAACTCCGGGCCCGCTTCGACCAGCACGCCCGCCGACATCGCCTCCTCGACCGGGGCGACCAGCTCGGACACCGGTCGGTCCACCAAGACCGCGACGTCACCGATGGCGAACTCCACGCCGAACAGCGATCCCGCGCGCAGCACCTCGATCGCGTCGGCGGACAGGAAGTCCAACCGGTCGGCGGGCACCGCACCCGCCCGCCACGTCGCGTCGTCCTCCTCCACCGCCACCTCGGCGACGCCCGAGCGCACCCGGATCGCATCGCGCCCCAGCAGGTTGTCCACGGCCCCGATCACGTACGACGGGTTGCCGCCGGCCTGGTCGACCAGGGCGAGCAGGCCCTCCGACGGCGTCGCCGCCAGGTGGCGGGTGACGAGTTCGACCACCGCCTCCTGCGGCAGCGGGGCGAGCCGCAGGACCTGGCCGCCCGATCCGCGCACGGCCTCCCGGAGCCGGTCCAGGTCATCCCGGCAGTGCACGGGGCGGTACGTGGCGACCAGCAGCAGCGGCAGCCGGCGGGTCGACCGGACGAGCCGGTCCCACACCAACGCGCTGCACTCGTCGGCCCACTGGAGGTCGTCCACGGCGAGGACCAGTGGGCCGCTCCGGCACAGCTCGGTCACCAGGTCGACCAACCTGCCGACCGCCTCCAGTTCCGGATCAGCGACACCGCTCTCCAGCAACGCCTCGGCCACCGCCGCGCGACGCGGGTCGGTCGACGTCGTGGTCACCTCCAGGCAGTCCAGCAGCAGGCGCAGCGGGAACCGCGCACCCAGCTCGTCGCCCTCGGCCCAGGCGATCGGCCGGTCCTGCCCGACCGCCTCGGCGAGCAGCGCGGCCACCAGGGCCGACTTGCCGATCCCGGGCTCGCCCTCGACCCACACGCTGCCGCCGCGCCCTTCGCCGAGGTCGGCCAGCGCGCCGCGCAGCACCGCCAGCTCGCGCTGCCGACCGGCCACGTTCGGCGGCGACGGCGGCTTGCGCACCGGGATGGTGGCGCGCAGCGGGGCGGCCGGCGCGATGATCCCGTGCAACAGCCGCTGGTACACCTCGAGCAGTTCGGCGCCGGGTTCGATGCCCAACTGGTCCGCGAGCACCCTGCGGGTGTTCCGGAACACCTCCAGCGCCTCGGCGTGCCGGCCCGCGGCGTGCAGGGCGGTCATCAACAGCGCTTGCAGCCCTTCCCGCAGCGGGTGCTCGACGACCAGCGGTGTCAGCGCGGTCACGACCTCGGTGTGCCTGCCCAGCCCCAGCGCCAGCTCGGCGCGCCGTTCCGCGGTCACCAGCCGCAACTCGGAGAGCCGGGCGCGCTGGGCCTGGGCGAACGGACCGGGCACACCGGACAGCGCCTCACCGCGCCACAGGGACAGCGCCTCGTCCAGTTCCTTCACCGCCGCGCCGGCGGCCAGCGAGTCGGCCCGCCCGCGGTGCGCCTCGAACCGCGCCACGTCCGTCGCCTCAGGCCCCAGGCGCAGTGCGTAGCCGGCCCCCGTGGAGACGAGGACCTCGGGTGCCGAGCGGGCGGACCGGTGCGGTTCCAGGAGCTTCCGCAGGCCCGAGACGTAGGTGTAGACGGACGCCTCGGCGTTGGCCGGTGGCCGGTCGCCCCACACGTCGGCGACCAGGTCGTCCAGGGCCACCGGTTGGTCGGCGCGCAGGGCGAGGACGGTGAAGACGGCTCGGCGGCGGGCGGCTCCCAGGTCGACCTCGGTCCCGCCGAGGAGCGCGCGCACCGGGCCGAGGAATTCTGCGGACAGCCGTTCGACAGCAGGCATGATTCGTCCAGGGGGCTCGACGGCGGACGACGGTTCGGTGCAGGGGAATCTCGGAGCTTAATGGTCGGCCGGGGTGGAAGCATTAACGGGAGATATCGACTTTGGCACCCGCGGTGAACTCGACAAAACGAGGAGACCGGTTCAGTGGCCCGGCACACCCCCGGACGGCGCGGCGGGGCACGGCGACCTGCCCGAGGAGGCAGCCCGTCCGACGTCGCGTTGTACTCCTCCGGGCGGGGTGCGTTCATTCGGTCCGACGCCTGAAGCCGACCGCGGTGAACCACCCCCTCGCCGTCGAGGTGTGACCAGGTGTCCGAAATGCCCGGTGGCGACCCGTGTTCCGGATCGCCACCGGGCATCGGCGTACCGGGGCCGCGCCGCCGGACCGACCGGCCCCCCGCTCCGCGGGTGTCGAAGACGGTGCCTTTCGGGCAACCGGGTGCGGCACAAGGCGCACCTACCGGGTTTGTTCCTTGTCGCCCCGGGCCGGGTGGGAAAAAGTCTGCGTTGTTCCGTCCGGAGTTGTTCTCGACCCGGAGTTGTTCTCGACCAAGGAGTCCGCCGCACATGACGTTCTCGAAGCGAATCAAGTCGACCGCCGTGGCCCTCGCCGCCGGGGTGGTGCTCAGTCTCCTCTCGATGGTGGGTGTGACCGGCACTGCGAACGCGGCGTCGACCGCGTTCAAGCTGTGCAACTACGGTTCCGGCTACTCGGCGGCCGCGGTGTTCCCGTGGCGCGGCGACATGTCGACCTACGCGGTGGCGCCCGGTGAGTGCGTGGAGATCGCCGCGGTCACCGACGAGCCGTTCTACGTGTCCTACGAAACGTGGACCGGCTACCGGTTCTCCAGCACCCTCGACCGCACCTACCCCTCCGGCCGCACGCTGGTCCAGACCTGGGCCGACGCCTCCTACGCCGTCTACGGCAAGCTGCCCTACTGACGGTGGTCCGTCCCGACGGCAAGCAGGGTCGCCCGCACCCCGGTGGGCGGCCCTGCGCGTCTGCGGTCCACACAGGAGTGTGGTCACGCGTGGCTCGTCTCGTTCGGGCAGGCGCGCACAACCCAACGTGCAACGAGCACCCGGACGGGTTGAAGGTTCGCCGCAGCAGTCGTGAAGGTGGTCGGTGCACGGCTTCACGCCCACCGACAGGAGCACGCCGAGGCGCTGTACCGGAACACGCTGATCGAGAGCTGGAACGGGTTCCCGCTGCGCCTCGCGTCACCGGCTCAAGGAGTGAACTGAAGATGTCTTTGTC
Source organism: Saccharothrix sabaoui (assembly GCF_051756985.1). Taxonomy (NCBI): domain Bacteria; kingdom Bacillati; phylum Actinomycetota; class Actinomycetes; order Pseudonocardiales; family Pseudonocardiaceae; genus Saccharothrix; species Saccharothrix sabaoui. The sequence goes on along the minus strand of NZ_JBPKJK010000036.1, from coordinate 18,778 downwards.
CAGGCGCGTCGCCTCGATCGCGGTGGCTCTCGTGTTGAGCCTCGCCGGCGTGGTCGGTCCGACCGGCACGGCCAACGCCGAGGAGAGCACCATGTTCATGGTGTGCAACGACGGCGACTACTCAGTGCAGGTCACGTTCCTCGACCCCTACTACATCAGCCCGACCGTGCGGTTCGGGGGGTGCTTCGAATTCCCCGCCGAGCACGGTGAGCACCTCTACCTCACCTTCTTCCGCGAGAACAGCGAGATCCTGCTGTACTCGCCGGTGATCACCATGCTCCCGTCCCCCCACAAGACGCTCGTCCAGACCGGGCCCGACTTCGGTTCCCACAGCGTCACGCCCTACTGACGGGGTGCGCTGGGGCGAGGTGCCGCGCAGGCTCGGCGCGCGTCCCGAGCACGTCACCACCGGCATGTGGGTGCAGCCGCTCGCGTGGTCGGACAACACCGCCAAGACAGTCGCCGCGAGAGGAGCGCCACTCCGTGAAAGTCCTCGTCGCGGGCGGTGGCGTCGGTGGGCTCGCCGCCGCGATCAGCCTGCACGCCGCAGGGATCACCGATGTCCGCGTGGTAGAAGCGGGGGATCGAACCGGGAGCACCGGCGCGGGGCTCGTCCTGCGCCCCGCCGCGGTCCGCGAGCTGATCGAACTCGACCTGTTCGACCAGGTCGTGACCGGTGCGGTGACACCCGGCAGCGTCAAGCACTACAGCCCATCCGGCGAGCTGGTCCGGCAGGAGCCGCTCGGCCGCTCGGCGGGCTTCCCGTGGCCGCAGCTCTCGGTGCGGCGCGAGCACTTGGTCAGCGTCCTCGCCGACGCGGTGCGTGCCCGGCTGGGGCCGGACGCGCTCACCACGTCCGCCGAGGTGGTCGCGTGCGCATCCCGGCTGGACGGGCCCGCCGAAGTGGCCCTGTCGCACACGGACCGCGGTGTCACCGAGGTGGCCTGCGCCGACCTGGTGATCGGCGCGGACGGCGTCGGGTCGGTCGTGCGGCGGGCTGTCGCGCCGGGGGCGTGCCGCCCCGGTTCCAACGGCGTGGTCACCTGGCACGGGACGGCCGTGGTCGAGAACCTCCCGACCGGGGACTCGCTCGTCGTCCTGGGGGACCGCCACCGCGGCGTCACGCTGTTCCCGATCGCCCCCGCCGGTGCGGGGCGCGCACTCGTCGCGTGGATCGCACGGCGAAAGTTCGAGGCGGGTGAGCACGTGGGCGGTTCGGGCTGGCACCAGCGCGTCAGCGCCGTCGGCGTCCAACGCGACTTCGGCGACCTGGGCCTCGACTCGCTGGACCTGACGGAAACCTTCCGGGCCTCGCCGCACGTGCACAGGTACGCCGGAACGGAATCCGACCCGCTGCCCCGGTGGAGCACGCACAACGCGACCCTCCTCGGCGATGCCGCCCACGCGTTGTGCCCCAGCACGGGCCGAGGGCCGACGGAGGCGGTCGTGGACGCCCGCGTGCTCGCCGTGGCGCTGGCCTCCGGCTCCGATGTCACCGCTGCGCTCGCCTGGTACGAACAGGAGCGGCGAACCGCCGCTGTCCGCCTGCACGCCCGTGCCAGGCGCCACGACGCCGCCTTCGCCCGACGAGTGCCCGGCATGTAGGGGCAGACCTGGCACGACTGATGGGCACGCTCTGTCGCGGACGCTCGTCGCACCGTGCTCTTGATCTAGGTTCGACCTCGATCCGCAAAGTACCGGTTCCACGTCGTCGAGCGGTGGAGCCGGCTGTCCGTCCAGGAGAACAGATGCCCAGAACTGCCGTGCGGCCAGCGGACGCCTGCCGGTTACGAGCAGTTGTCGGCCACTCCGCGCCGGGCGCCACCCGCGGGGACGCGGCGTGATCGGAGCCGGCCCGAGGCGCGGTCCGGGTGAGCTGTTGGCCGACCTGCTGCGGTGCGCGCTGTCGGCGGTGGAGCCCGAAGTCGTCGCCGAACGGGTCGGTGCGGTGGTCGTGATCCGGTCCGCCCGGCACGAGGACCCGTCGGTGCGCGATTTCGCCCGGGACCTGCCGCCCGGCCCCGCGTCCGTCGTGGTCGGCCTCGGGGACGTGTCGCTCGCCGCCGTGGTCGACCGGCTGGCCGAGGTGCTGGCGGCGAGGCAGGAGCCGGGGGAAGTCAGGGTGCTGGCACCGGAGGGCTTGGCGGCGGTCGACGTGGCCGTGTGGCGCCGCCTCGCGGAGCGGACAGGGGTGACGCTCCTCGTTCCCGCCGGTCCGGTCCTGGTCGCGGGGGAGACCCTGTTCGCCTGCGACGGGGGTGAGGGCGTTCCCGGCCGGTGGGTGCGGTGCGCCCCTGGCGAGCCCGAGCAGTGGGCAGGACCCCGCCACCCGGCGCCGGGGTGGCAGGAAGGCTCGATCGGGGCCTGGCAGGAGGTCCCCGGGGGCGTGGTCGTCGAGCACCTCCCGCTGGGGATCGTGCTGCGCCCGCAGGGGGCGTTCCCCCCCTCCGAGTGGTACGCGGCCGCGCCGGAGCCTCACCACCTGACCGTCGTGGTCGGTGTACCGGACGGGCCGCCGGTGTGCGCCGAGGACGTGGCGGCCTACCTGTCGACGTTGCCGTCGGACCTGTGCGCGACGGCCCGCCTGGTGAGCGGGGACGGTCGGGACGTGGTGACCACGGGGCGGCGGGTCGCCGAGGTCCTGGGTGTCGGCGTCACCGTGGTCGACGGCGCGCCGCTCGTGCGCGAGGGCTGCCTCGACTTCGTGCTGCGCGACCAGGACGACAGGCCCACCTGGATGCCCTACCTGCGGGAGATCCGCTGCCTGCCCGGCGAAGTGCCGGCCCTCCCCTGGAGGTGGCGCGCGCCGCACCCCGGACTGGTGGAGCACGCCCCCGGCGTGTTCCGGGTGACCGAGCACTGGGTGCTGGGGGTGATGCGCAGCGGTCTGTGGCTGCGCGCGGCCGGTCGGCCGCACCAGCCGGTGCCGGTCGGTGCGCCGGTCGACCCGGCAGTGGTGACCGTCGCCGTCGGTGATCCCGGTTCGGTGCTGCCGGACGGGGTGTGGACCGTGCTGCTCGACCTGCTCGACCGCCTTGAACCGTCCGTGCTGCGTCGGGTGCGGTTGTCGGTGCTGGGAGTGCCGAGCGAACGGGGACGGGAGACCGCGTGCGCGATGGCCCGCGAACGCGGCGCCGAGATCCGCCTGTCCACCTCGGCCGGTCGCACCCCGGGATGAGCCGGTCGACGGCGTCCGGTGGCGACCGGGACCCCCGTGGGGAGACCACCGGGTCGTCAGGACCGGGGTCGGCTTCCGCCGGGGTCGAAACCGAAGTTCTGCGTCCACCAGTGGCCCGCGGCGTCGAGCACCAGCCCCACGCCGATCCGGGCGAAGTCGGGGAAGAGGATGTTGGCGCGGTGGTGCCGGCTGCGCATCCAGGCCGCCACCACCTGGACCGCGGATTCCTGGCCGAAGGCGACGTTCTCACCGCCGGGCTCCTCGTAGCCCTCGGACAGCATTCGCTCGAACGGGTCCGGTTCCCCGGCGAGCTGGTGGGCGAGCACCCGCCGGCGGGCCATGTCACCGCTGTGCCGGCGCGCGGAGCGCCGCAACCTCTCGTCCGCGACCAGCCGGGGCAGCCCGCGCCGTGAACGTTCCAGGTTGACCAGCGAGACGACCCGGTCCTCCGCCGCCTCGCGGGCCGGTTCACGCAGGGAGGCCACGGCGAGAAGGTAGGTCACCGCCGCTCCCCGGCGCGACGCCGTCGGCCGGACCGTGCCCGACCGCGCACCCCTGCCGGCCCGATCGTCCCGGAGGAGGGTCATCCCGCCGGGAACCGGGTGGTGCAGGCGTCGGCCGAGCCGGACAGGAAGCCCGTTCGGAACGCTGCCACCCGGGCGAACCCGGCCGGGATCACCGAGCCACGTGCATCACCGGCGATCAGGCTGCTCCGACCCAGCAGTTCGCGCATCACCTCGTCCACATCACCCGGTGACAGTTCCAGCCCCGCACTGCGCCCCCTCGCGATCGAGGACGCCCACCAGCCGGTCATGCAGGCGGTCCGCTGCCCTGCCACCAGTCCCGTGACCGGTAGTCCCAGGGACTCCTGCACCACCACCGCGTACCGCGACGCCACCGCGCCCAACGCGGCGAAGTCGCCGAGCCGCCCCACCTCCACCAGCGCCCCCGCGTCGATGCCGACGGCGCCGGCACAGGCCGCGGAGGGCGAGGTCCCCCGGCATCCCCGGTCGAACCCCACGGCCACGCCGGGGAACGCCGCCACCAGGCTGGCCCGCAGGTCGGCGAGCACCCGCGGGTCGCCTACGTCCGAGTCGTCCGGCCCGGAGTCCGGGTCCACGCGGTCCGGGCCGAGGAGTTCGCGCGTGCCGAGGTCCTCGGCCTGCTCGGCGTCGACGGCGGCGCAGCGGCCGGACCCCTCGGTGAACCCGAGCCGGAAAGCGGCGACCCGGCCGAACGCCGTACTGCGCGCCCTGCCGGTGCCGGAGTCGGCGCCCGCGGCGCCCCGGGTGGCGAGCAACGTGGTCAGGACCTGGTTGAGGCCGGGGCCCGTCGATACCCGGAACCGATCCGAGCGGCCCTCGGCGACCCAGCGGAAGTAGTCGCCGGTGTAGCAGTCGGCCCGCTGGACCTCCACGGCAGGCGGCACCCGCCCGCGGGTGCCCGCCCGGGACTGCACGGCTTGCCCGATCGCGTGAGCCAGTGCCGCGATCACCGGGATGTCGTCGGGCGAGCGCGACAGCTCGCCCCTGTCCCACGCGACGAGGTCGTTCTCCGGGCAGTAGGAGGCGTGTGCCGAGCCGGCGGTACCCGTCCCGCACGGCCGAGCGGCCGTGTTCCGCGAGTCGTAGGACACCAGCCGCCGCACCGGGGTGAACTCCCCGCCGAAGACGCTCGGGTACCGCTGCCGCCAGAACCGCTCGACGTCCGCGACCGCCGACGCGGCGAGCAGGTCGGTCCGTTGGCCGTCGGTGTCCTCCGGTTGCCGTTCGGGCGCGGGGGCGCCGGGTTTGACACCGCTGTCCCCGGTGGTGACGGGCATGCCCGCCACCGTCGTCGGGTCGAGGGCCTCCGCCCCGGACACCGGGCCCCGAGTCGTGCACCCGGCCAGCACCAAGGCCGCCACCAGCGTCGCGGTCCTCACATCAGCCCAGCGCAACGGACCGGGGCCCCTCGGGGAAGCCGATGGCCGCCAGGTCGCGCACATCGCCCACCGTCACCTCGCTCGTCCCGCGGCAGCCGGGTTCCGACCACAGCCTCACCCGACCTGCGGGCACCGCGGACAGGAACGTGCCGCGCACGTCCTTGCACCCCGGCCCGGCGATCGCGGTGGAGGACTTGCCGCCGGAATCGTCGAAGTCCTTGCCGGAGAACAGGGTTATCACCCGACCGGTCGCCTCGCCGAGGGGGACGAAGGTGGTGCCGGTGGGTGGCCGGTCACCGGGAACCGCCTTCCGCCCGTCCGGCGCCACGGCCGACCACATGCCGTCGACCCCGTGGCCCACCGCGTCTCCCGGGTCGCGATCACCCGCGTACCGGTAGACCGGCCGGCCGTCCACGGTTACCTGCGACCGGCCGTCCTCGCGCTCGACCACACCGACCTCCGTCCGGGGGACACCCGTGAAGAACACGCTGCCGCCCGCGCCGACGGTGACCGGCGGCCACGTGGCGGAGCAGCCACCGCCGCAGGTCGACCCCGGCGGACTCGCGGTGTCCCCGTCGAAGCGGTACAACGTCATACCGGCCCCGTCCACCACCACCGGGTCCAGCTCAGCCGCCCGTGTCACGCGCAGCTGGACCCAGCGTTCCTTGAGGTCCCGAGGCGCGGAGTCCGGTGCGAGATCACCGGTTCGCAAGTCGGCCCGGTTGGAGCGGGCGGTCCCCGGCAGCAGCGAGACGCCGCTGCCGTCCGCGCCCTCCTGCCGGCGCGCGCCGTCGGTGCCCGCCGCCCCCGAGCCACAGGCGGCCAGGGCGAGCGCGCCGACGGCCACGAGGCCGACAAGGGATGCGACATGCCTGCACGACACCGTTTCTCCTCGATTCGTCGATGGTGACCCGGGGCCGGTCGTCGTGGTCCGCAGCAGGGGCGCATGGTCCGGCCCGGTACGGCCAGCCTCATGGAGCCGTTCCCGGCCGACAAGCCGCGTGCGCGGCGACTGCCCGAAGGCCCGCGGCTCCTTGCACGAACCACCGCCGCGGTGTGCGGATCAGCAGGAACCCGTCAGCGGACGACGTTCCCGATCGCGGTCCCGGTGGTGCGGCACTCGACCGCACCACCGGGACGGTCGTCAACCGCGGTGCCCCGTCAACGCCCTCGCCTGGGCCTCCAGTGACCCGGACGGCACCGTGCCCACCCCGCCGTCCACGGGGACGTCCGGGCGCGGCGCGCCGGCGCAGGTGGCCCCCGGTGCCGGCAGGGTGCCCTTGATCAGGTAGTCGTCGACCCGCTGCGTGACGCAGGCGTTGCGGCCGTACATCCCGTGGCCGCCCTGGTCGGTGACGGTCAGCAGGCGGTCGCGGAGCCTGTGGGCCATCGCCGGACCGCCCTCGTACTGGGTCTTCAGGTCGAAGTCGGCCTGCACGACCAGTCCCGTGGGGTAGCCAGCACGCCTGAGGGGCACCGCCTTCTCCAGCGGGGTGAAGCTGCGGAACGCGCAGACGCTGGGCGCGGCGGCCATGGCACCCGGCCCGTAGGGGTAGTGCTCGCGGTAGAAGCGCATGGTGCGGTAGTACACGTTCAGGTCGGTCGGCCAGTCGACCTCGCAGGTGATGGCCTGGTAGCTGCCGTTGACCCGGACGGTGTCCTGCCGGTCGAGCACGATCCCCAGGGCGGCGGCGGCGTCGTCCGACAGCGCACCGGACTCCGACGCCTTGCGGAACTCCAGGACCATCATCGTGGTGACGTGCCAGTTCGGCCGGACCGTGGTGTTGCTGCCGAGGACCTGGTCCAGGACGTTGCGGTCCACGACCGGGAACTGCCCCGGACCGCCCACCCACGGCACCGGCTCCTCGGCCAGGCGCGCTCCGAGGGCATCGGTGGACGACTCCACCTCGGCGGCGGTGCGGCCGAGGCCGTAGGTGTCGTTGCGCTGCGCGACCCACGCGGCCCAGGCGTCGAAGTTCTGCCGCGACGCGACGGCCTGCTGCTTGGTGGCCTCGTAGTAGAGCCAGTCGGGGTGCATCGCCGAGTCGAGCACGCTGCGGTTCAGGCGACCCGGGAACAGGCTCCCGTAGACCGCGCCCAGGTAGGTGCCGTAGGAGATCCCCAGGTAGTTGATCTTCCTTTCGCCGATGACGGCGCGGATGACGTCCATGTCCCGGGCGGTGTTCGCCGTGCTGATGTACTTGCGCAGGTCGCCACCGGCTTCCCGGCACCGCTGCTCGTCGTGGCGCGCTTCTTCGGCGATGACGGCGATCTGCTCGTCGGTCGGCCTGGTCGACGCCGTCCACGTGGTCGGCAGGTCGCACCACAGGCGGGTGGAGAGCCCGCTGCCCCGCGGCGAGAAACCGACCAGGTCGAAGTGCTTGACGAGCACCTGGTCACGCAGGTCGCCGGGCATGTAGATGCCGTCCTGGCCGGGACCCCCGGGGTTGAGCAGCAGCGAGCCCTGCCGCTCGGACGAGTCCTTGGCCCGGCGCCTGCTGACCGCGATGTCCAGCGTTCCGTCCTGCGGTCGCCGGTAGTCCTTCGGCACCAGGATCTTCGCGCATTCCGTGTACGCCGGGACGAGGGGCGGGTCCGGGACGGGATCCGCGGCATCGCCCCCGGTGTCGACGGCGGACGCCTGGGGGAAGACGTTGTTGCAGTCCTGCCACACCGCCTGCTGCTCGTAGAACCGGTCGAGCCCTCGACCCGGCTCCCCGCCGTGGGCGATCGGGGCGAGCGGCACCACCGCCCCGAGCGCCAGGACGAACGGGAGCACTCGTTTCTTCATCTGATCCGCCTTTCTGGGTTCACCCGGCCGCGACGTGCCGCGGCCGGCCGTCGAGGCGGGGCGGCAGCACCGCTTCGACTGGAAATCGTTTCCCGCTCCGCTGTCCGCGGTCCGTCCGGGCCTTCCGCCGATGCGCCTCACGCCGGTGGGACGGCCGGCACCGCCGCGGCGATCACCGCGGGACGCGGGGTCACCTACCGCCCGCCGGGGGTGCGGCGGGGATCCCGCCGGACGGCCCGCACTCGGACAAGGCGTCCTGGAGCGTCTTGTCGTCCACTCCCGCCTCGTCCACCGGGACGCGTCCTCCGGCATCCGGGTCGGGAACGTCCACCCCGTTCTCCCGCATGCACCTGGCGAACGCGAGGCGTTCCTCGCCCGCCTTCGGGTCGGACGGGTCGAAGCGGGCCTCGGGCCGGTGCTCCTCGCACGCCCTGCGGGCTGTCGCGTGGGTGGCGGGGTCGTCCTCCGGGCCGATGGCCGGCGTGCCGATGCGGATCGAACCGTCCTCTCCGAACTGCGGGTCCGACATGTCCACACCGTTGTCGCGCATGCACTGCGAGTACTTCAACGCCTTGTTCTTCTCGTCCTCGGACAAGGAGGAGCGCTCCCCGCCGCCGGCATCGCCGCACCCGGCCACCACTGCGGCGACCAGCAGGGCCAGTGCTCCTGAGAGCCTTTTCACGTCGTTCTCCTCATGTGTGGACCCATCAGTGGTCAGGTCTACCGAGGGGGGTGTTTCAGGCTGGTTTCCCGGTGGCGTCCCGGCCGGCCTTATGGCGGGGAAACCCGGGACGGGGCATGCTCTGGTCCGAGCGCGAGCGGAGGCGGACATGAGGGTGTTGGTGGCGGAGGACGAACGGGTCCTCGCGGACCTGGTGGCCGATGGGCTGCGCGCCGAGGGGATGGCGGTCGACGTCGCCTACGGCGGGCTGTCCGCGCACGAGCGGCTGGCCGTGCACGACTACGACGTGGTGGTGCTCGACCGGGACCTGCCCGGGATGCACGGCGACGACATCTGCCGCGAGCTGATCGCCTCGGGCGCCCGCACCAAGGTGTTGATGCTGACCGCGGCCGGCACCCTGGAGGACCGGGTGGCGGGCCTCGACCTCGGCGCGGACGACTACCTGGGCAAGCCGTTCGAGTACGCGGAGCTGGTCGCCCGGCTGCGGGCACTCGCCCGGCGCGCCGAGCCGGCGCTGCCGCCGGTGCTGGTGGCGCGGGGTCTGGAGCTGGACCCGGCGCGGCGCGTCGTGACCCGCGACGGCCGCCGGGTCGAGCTGCGCCCCAAGGAGTTCGCCGTACTGGAGGTGCTGCTGCGGGCGCGTGGCGCGGCGGTCAGCGCCGAGCAGCTGCTGGAACGGGCGTGGGACGAGTTCGCCGACCCGATGACCAACGCGGTGAAGGTGACGATGTCGAAGCTGCGCGCCAAGCTCGGTGAGCCCGCGGTGATCGAGACCGTACCCGGCGCCGGCTACCGCATCCCGTGATGGCCGGGTTCGTGTCCCCGCGGCTCACCGTGAGGGTGAAGATGACCCTGCTCCACGCGGCGGTGCTGCTGGTGTCCGGCGCGGTCCTCCTCGCCGCTGTCTACCTGCTGATGGCCCGCACGGTCGGCGACAGGATCGAGGCAGCGCTGTCCACCCCCGCCGTGGCTCCGCTGCCCACCCTGTCCGGTGAGGAACCCCGGGTGGCGCAGGCCACCGACGGCCTGGTGGTGACCAGCACGAACGCCGCACTGGGGGCGCTGCTGCTGTACTCGGCGCTCGGCTTGCTCGTGGTGACGGTGCTGTCGGTGGTCGTCGGCTGGTGGCTGGCCGGGCGGATGCTCAGGCCGCTCCACCACATCACGGCCACCGCCCGGCAGCTGTCCTCGGAGAACCTGCACGAACGCATCGCCCTCGACGGCCCGCCCGACGAGCTGACCGAACTGGCGGCCACGTTCGACGTGATGCTCGACCGGCTGGAGCGGTCGTTCGACAGCCAGCGCCGGTTCATCGCCGACGTTTCCCACGAACTGCGCACCCCGCTCGCGATCCAGCGCGCCGCCATCCAGATCGGCCTGCGCGATCCCGACGAACGGCGCCTGGCACGGGTCCGCGAGCAGATGCTGGACGCCAACCGCCGTACCGAGCAGCTCATCGACAGCCTGCTGGTGCTGGCCCGCAGCGATCAGGGACTGGCCGACCGCGTTCCCGTCCCGCTGCACGAGGTGGTGTCCTCGGTCGTGGAGCAGCACACCGCGACCGCCGCCGCCCGCTCGATCAGCGTGGAGGTCGTCACCGAGCCGGTCGTGGTCCTGGGCGACCGCGTGCTGCTCGCCCAACTCGTGACCAACCTGGTCACCAATGCCGTCCGCCACAACGTGGACGGCGGCTCCCTCGCCGTGCGCCTCGACCACGAGGGCCTGGTGGTGGTGAACACCGGGCCGGTCATCGACGCCGACGTGCTGCCTTCGCTGTTCGAGCCCTTCCGGAGAGGGCCGCGCCGCAGCGAGTCCTCCGACGGCGGTCTGGGGTTGGGCCTGGCGATCCTCACGTCCATCACCCGGGCCCACGACGGCGAGGTGAGCGCCCGCGCCCGTCCGGACGGCGGCCTCGAAGTGCGGGTCCGCATCCCGGTGTCGCGCCTGTCGCCGGTGTGACACCGGTCCCGTCGGGCGCGCGCTCCCCGCTTGCACCGGACCCCGCCGGAGGACCTCGTCGTGGTGCTGGTGCCGCGTGGGCGCGCGGCACGAGCACTCCGCTCGGCACCGGGTGCGCGGCACCTCGGGACGAAGCCCCCGGCTACCGGTGGGCGTGGGCCTTGACGGCCGGGCTCCAGTAGCTGCCGTAGGTGTGGAAGACGTCGTTGGAGACGTCCGTGGTGTAGTACGGCGTGCTCCGGGCCGAGTCCTCGGGGTTGTTGGAGCTGATCACGATGCCCACCACCTCGCCGCCGGAGTGCGTGGTGACGATGCACTGGTTGCCCCAGGCGACCGTGCTGTAGATGTCGCGCGCCGGGAAGTAGGCGTAGGAGTGGTAGTCGCTGCCGTAGTTGCACAGGGTGAAGCTGTAGCCGACGGCGGAGGCGGTGCCGGCGCCGGCGATGACGCTGCCGGCGGCCACCGCGGCGACAGCGGCCGACGCGAGGACGTTTCGAACACCACGGGCAATGCGCATGACACTCCTCGAAGGTCGTACGGGTTGGTTCCGGACGACAGTGTGGGCAAGGCGCGACCACCGGAGCGCACGGGAAGCGCCGCGCCGGCCTGAACGGGCACCCGACGCTGCCTCGACGCCCAACCGGGCGCACCGGTCGGGTCGCGTTCTGCTGCCCACCGGGGCCGATGTCCACCCGGGCGACACACCGGACCCGAGCCGGAGGTGGCGGTCCCCGGGCGGGTGCGGGTGGTCCGCGTGCCCGAAGGGGACGTTCCTCCTCGACCGGCGGTCACAACCACGACTCGCGCATTGCCCTGGTCCACGTCACCCGGTGACCGTCGTCCAGACCGGCCCGCACGAGGAGGGACAGGGACATGGTGCTGCCGCCCAAGTGGTTCTGGAGGTTGCGGAGGCGGGTGACGAAGCTGTCGCCGCCCCGCTTCCCCCTGCTGGGGAGGCGGCGGTCAGGAGCCTCGCCGTCGCCGGCCAAGCCGCCCGGACGCCCGCTCCCGCGGTTCTCGCCGGCCCGGTTCTCCCTCCCCCGGGTCCCGCTGTCGCGGTTCCCGCTGATCCTGCCGGTCGTGGTCGTGGTGGTGGCGGTCGCCGCCGCCGTGATCGCACTGGGCACCGGCGACCGGGGCACCGGTGCGGCCTCCACCGGCTCGTCCACGGCCGTCACCACCAGGACGGCGCCCGGCGCGGCCTCGCTGCCGAGCTCCCCGCCACCGTCCGGTTCGGCGTCGTCGACCGCCCCGGCCCAGGAACCGCCCGTCGCCCGGGCACCGGGGCAGCCCGTCCCCGCACCCGTGCCCTGCGGCCGGTTCTTCGACGACTTCCGCTACTCCTCCAGCCGGGACGGACGGCTGGGCGAGGCCGGGTGGACGGCGCGCGGCGACGCCGGTGGCCCCGGTCCCCAGGGCGCGGCGTGGTCCGCGGACAACATCACGTTCCCGGTCGTGGACGGGGAGCAGGTCGCGCAGCTCAGCGCCTCCACCGACGGTACTGCGGCCGGCACCAGCCAGGCCGAGCTGTTCCAGGGCGAGCGGCGGTTCCGAGAGGGGACCTACGCAACCCGTGTCCGGTTCGCCGACGCGCCGGTCGACGGCGAGGACGGTGATCACATCATGCAGGCGTACCTGGCCCTCTCGCCCGCGAAGGGGGACTACGACCCCCTCTACAGCCAACTCAGCTTCACCGAGTACACGCCCAACGGCGCCTGGGGCGGCAACGAGCCGCTGCGCAGCCACGCGAGCTTCTACACGCTGAGGGCCGACCCGTACGACGCCAAGCAGGCCGTGGACTCCGTCCCCGGCAGCGCGGCCGGCTGGCACACGCTGGTGGTGCAGGCGGGAGGCGGTCACGTGCGCTACCACCTCGACGGCGTCCTGGTCGCGGACCACACCGTCGACCAGGAGGGGCACTCCGTGCTCCCCCGGCAGGACATGGCGCTGCACTACAACTCGTGGTTCGTGGACCTCGCCGGGCACCGGGGCGGCCGCAGCACGTACGTGCAGCAGGTCGACTGGACCTACTACGCCCAGGACGCCGTCCTCTCGCCGGCCGACGTCGTGCAGCAGGCCGCCGGCTTCCGGTCCGGTGGTGTCGAACGCCTCGACACGCTGCGCGGGGCCCCGAGCCCGTGCACCGGCTGAGCCCGGCGGTCGGCGCGCGGGCGGAACGCGCGGCGTCGAGTGGACGCGCGGAAGAGGATCGCGTGGTCCGGACGGGCAGGTGCCCGTGCGGCGGTGATCACCGGAAGCGCACCACGTGGTCAGCTCGGCGGAGACACCAAGGACGGAGATGGACCATGGCGTTCCACACCCGGCGCACCGAGCCCGTGCCGGCCGCGCACGACCTCGTGACGTCCTCGACGGGACCTGCCGCCGCGCGGTGCCGATCCCGGCCGGACGTGTCGTCGAAGGTCCGGCGCGCGCTGACGACCACACGGCGGCTGGGCCGCGCGAGTCCGCGCGCCGCAGCCCCGCGCGGGACGTCGCACCGGTCCCCGGCACCTGCGGGGCACCTGCCGCTCGCACGCCGCCTGCCCGCCTGATGGCGTCGGGTGAAGGGGGCCCGGTGGACGTCCGGGACGTGGAGTTCGCAGGTGACCTGTTCCTGCGCCTCGCCGAGGACGGCCGGCTCGTGCTGGAGCCGGCCGAGGCCGACAGGGTCATCGCCGGGTTGAAGCACACGCTCGACGTGGTCGCCGACCGCCTGCGCGTGGTCGACCTGCTGCACGGCACGTCACTGGACGGCCTCCGCCGCGCGCACCCGGAGGTCGAGCGCGCCGTCGTGGACGCGGTGTTCCTGGAACAGGTCACCGGCGGGCGCCTGAGGCGGACGGTGGAGGAGCTGCCCAAGTACATCAAGGCGCTCGAAAGGGCCAAGAGCCCCGTGCCACCGCGGGCGGACCGGTAGGACCCCTCGTCACCGAGGAGCACGGCCGAGCGCCGTCCGCACCGGTGTCCCGCACCGGCCCCGGTCGGCCTGGTGGAGCCGCGACGACCACGTGGACGTGCCCGGCGACCGCTCGATCGCTCGATCGCGGTCGCCGGGCACGCGGTGCCCACCCGGGTGGTCGCGTCAGGCGGCGTTCAGCGCCTCGGTGGGCGACAGCCGGGCGGCACGGGCGGCGGGGAACCAGCCGGCGACGGAGCCGATCAGGACCGACGAGCCGACGCCCACCGCCACCGCCACCGCCGGGACGGTGATCGGCCAGCCGCTGTGCAGGGCCCACCCGGCGGCGGTCGCCAGGCCGAGCAGGACGCCGGTGAGGCCGCCGAGGAGGGACAGCAGCACCGCCTCGGTGAGGAACTGGGTCCTGATCTGCCTCCTGCCCGCGCCCAGGGCCCGGCGGAGGCCGATCTCGGCTCGGCGCTCGACCACGGACACCACCATCGTGTTGGCCACGCCGATGCCGCCGACCACCAGCGCGACCGCGCCGAGCCCCAGGTAGGCGGTGGCGAAGGTGGTCTGCGCGGCCATCTTCGCCTGGAGCGCGTCGGACGGGCGGCTGACCTCGACCTCGTTCGGGTTCTGCGGGTTGACCGTGCCCGGCAGCAGTTCGGCGATCCGCCGCACGGCGTCGTCGTCGGAGCGCTCGTAGACGGTGGTGGGGTGGCCGTCGAAGCCGAGCAGCGCTTCGGCGGCCTCCCAGCCGATCAGGGCGGCCCGGTCCAGTTCGGCCGCCAGCTCCACCGGGGCCAGCACGCCGAGGACGGTGAACCAGCGGCCACCCAGCCACACCTGCGTGCCGGGCGCGTCCACGCCCAGGTGCTCGGCCGCGGCCGAGCCCAGGACCACGCTCGGGTACCGGCCGGTGGCGGTGTTGAGCCACGTGCCGGTGCGCACCCGCGCGCCCACCACGTCCGGCAGGTCCGGGTGCGCCGCGAGCACCTGGACGGCGCCGGTGGACCGCGGGTCGGTCAGGTCGGTGCGGTGCACGGTGGCGCCGCGCACCTCGCCCGTGCCGCCGGCCCGGTGCACGCCGGGCACCCTGGCGACCATCGCGACGACCTCGCGGGGCAACCGGCTCGTCTCGCCGGTGAACGTCTTGCCCGCGCTCACGCGGAGCAGGTTCGTGCCCAGCGCGTCGAGCTTCGCGGCCAGTTCCGCCTGCCCGGCCGCGCCGATGCCGAGCAGGGCCACCAACGCGGCCACGCCGATCGCGATGCCCAGCGCCGACAGCGCGGCCCTGCCCGGTCGGCCGGCCACGCCCACCAGGCCGACCCGGATCAGCTGGAGGAACCGGACGCGGGCCGGGTGGGGGAGCGGGGCGCTCACCACGACGTCAACGCGCTGTCGTGGCGGACCCGGCCGTCGAGCAGCTCGACCCGGCGCGGCAGCGAGGCCGCGATGCCGAGGTCGTGGGTGATCACGACGATCGTGGTGCCCTCGTCGTTGAGCTGCCGGAGCAGGTCGAGCACGCCCGCGCCGGTGGCCGAGTCCAGCGCGCCGGTCGGCTCGTCGGCCAGCACGACCGCCGGGCCGGAGACCAGCGCGCGGGCGATGGCGACCCGTTGCTTCTCGCCGCCGGAGAGCTGCGAGGGCCGGTGCGCGACGCGGTGGCCGAGACCGACCCGTTCCAGCGCCTCGGTCGACCGCCGCATCTGCTCGGAGTGGCCCACGCCGTGGTAGAGCAGGCCGGTGGCGACGTTCTGGGCCGCGGTGAGGTGCGCGGTCAGCAGGAACTGCTGGAACACGAACCCGATCCGCTTCGCCCGCACGGCCGCGAGCTGCCGGTCGTCCAGCTGCGCCACGTCGTGGCCGAGCAGCCGCACCACGCCCTCGGTCGGCCGGTCGAGGGTGCCCATGAGCTGGAGCATCGTGGACTTGCCCGATCCCGACGGGCCGACCACCGCCAGCAGCTCACCCGCGTGCACGCTCAGCGACACGCCCCGCAGCGCGTGCACGCGCCCGGGGTAGGTCCGGCTGACCCGGTCCAGTTCGATCACCGGCGGGGTCACGACGTGGCCACCCTGACCTCCGCGCCCTCGGCCACGCCGGTGACCTCGACCCGCCCGTTGCCGAACAGGCCCAGCTCCACCGGGGTGAGGTCCACCCCGCCCGGCCGCACGACCTCGACGCCGTAGCCGCCGCCGGGCAGCGCCAGCAGCGCGTTGACCGGGACGGTGATCACGCCTTCGCGCCGTTCGGTGGTGAAGTGCACGGTGGCCGGAGCGCCGTCCAGACCGCCCGCCGTCGCCGGGTCGACCAGGGTGACCAGCACGTCGATCACCGCCGTGCCGTCGTCGCGGTTCCTCGCGACCGTCCCCACCGAGGCGACCGCGCCCTTCGTCCGGACGCCCCCGGGCAACCGGACCTCCACCTCCGCGCCCTGGCGGGCGATGGCCTGCTTGGCGACCGGCATCTCCACCGTCACCAGCCGCCCGGTGCCGCTGGCCCGCAGCACCGGTCCACCCGCGCCCGCGCCGAGCACCGAGGTCACCTCGGTGACCCGGATCTCGCCGGGCAGCACCACCACGTCGCCCACGTCGAGCGCGCCGGTGCGCTCCAGGCCCTTCACCCGCTGCCACTCGCGCAGCGCCGCCGCCGTGGTCCAGGTGAACGCGTCGTCGGGCGTGCCGGGGAACAGGCCCAGGTCCTTGAGGTTCTGCTCGACCAGGGTCACGTCCGACCCCTTGCCCACACCGGCCTCGACTCGCCGCCACAGCGGCTTGTCGCCGCGCCACAGCGGGACGGGCCGGTCGTCCACCGCGAACACCCGCTCGTCGTGCCGCACGACCGAGCCCGGCGCGGGCAGCCAGGTGAACACCCCGCCGGCCCGCGCGGTCACCTGGTACGAGCCCGCGTAGCCGAGCGTGCCGCCGACCTGCTCCTGCTGCACCAGGTCCCCCCGGTCCGCGGTGGCCGTCCCGCCGGGCGGGTCCGGCACGACCTCCGCGACCCGCTCCTGCCCGGTGACCGCGACCGCGGCCACCCCACCCGCGCCGGCGACCAGCACCGCCGCCGCGACCACCACCGGGAGCCGCTTCACCGGCCGCCTTCCGCGGGTGCGGCGGGAACGGAACCGGCCTTGCCGCACGCGGTCAGGGCGTCCTGGAGCGTCTTGTCGTCCACGCCGCCCTCGTCGATCGCCATGCCCTTCCCGGCCTGGGGGTCGGGCACGTCCACGCCGTGCTCGCGCATGCACCGCGCGAACTCCAGCCGTTCCTCCATGACCTTCGGGTCGTTCGGGTCGAAGTGGGTGGAGGACCGGAACTCCTCGCACGCCTTCTGGGCCTTGGTGAACGCGGTCGGGTCGTCGTCCTTGCCCAGGGCCGTCACGCCGCCCCGGACGGACCCGTCCTCCCCGAACGTCGGGTCGGGCATGTCGACGCCGTTGTCGCGCATGCACTGCGCGTACTTCAACGCCTTGGTCTTCTCGTCGGTCGCGGCGTTCCCGCCGCCGCTCCCGGTCGTGTCGCCGCAGCCGACCACCAGCGCGGCGAACAGCAGCACCAGTGCTCCCAGGCGTGTACCCACGTCGTTCCTCCTCGGTTCGCAGGTCCGTCGGGAGCAGGTCTACCGAGGGGGGTGTTTCCAGGCGGTTTCCGCCGCGGGCGCCCGGTCCTCCCGGGACCGCGGCGGAAGTGCTGCTCGCGGTGCCGGTACGGGCGCACGCGGTGCGACGTACCTCACTCCGTCGCGTGCGTCCGCAGGGGACGAGGACGACGGCAGGTCGGCGGGCAGGAGTGCGGACCACGGCCCACCAACGGCATGAGGTCCGACCGGTCCGACCTCTGGTGGCACGGCGTGGACGGCACGTTCGCCGGCTCCCGGGTGGAGATCGCCGGGCACGTCGCGGCCGAACCCGGCGTGTCCGAGGACGGCACCACCCGGGAGGAAGCCCGCCCGCGGACCGCCTCGGCCGCCGCCGAGTGCACCTGGTCGACCGTCGTGCCGGACGGGCACCATCCACAACGGACCACCTGCCGCCGAACAGGGCGGAAGACGGCAGGCGGCACTCCGGTCCGGGTGCCACGTGGACGGGCCGGCGGTGCAGCGGCGACCGCCACGGGGCGGTACCGGAGGGACGGTCGGGTGCGTCGTCGGCCGGACTTGTGGGCAAAGGTGGCGGGACGGGTGGGCAAACGCCCGGCCCGCCACCGCATCACGCCACCGATCGCGTGGTGTGCTTGGCGCAGGAAACCCGGAAGGCGGTAGACGTGGTCCTTCACCCACAGCGTGCCGGTACGGCGTCGACGGTGGCGGACTCGGCCCCGCCCCGGAAGACGCAGTGCGCCGTCTGGTACCGCACCCGCCTGGGCTGGCCGGTCGAGGTCGTGGACGGGGATGTGCAGCTGTCCCTCACCGCGGGGCTCACCGCGTTCGAAGTACCCGCTCACCTCGCGCCCCGGGTTCTCGGGCGGTTGAGGTCGATCGGGACCGGCGGCCCGGCCCTGCGCACCGGCCACGGGCGCGTGGCGTTCCTGTGCGATGCCGACGACCTGGTGCTCGTTCGGTCCGACATGCCGCTGGGGGTCGCCCAGTTGCGGGCTTCGGCACGACTGGTGCTGCCGCGGCCCGACGACGCGGGCGCCTGGGTCGTTTCGCCCGAACTGGACCGCGGGGTGCTGCCCTCGGCGAGGGCGGTGCTCCACGCGATCACCCACGTGACCGCCGCAGCGGCGTGTGAGGTGTCACGACGGGCACCGGTCCACGTGAGCCGCTCCCGGCGCCTTCGCCGGTGAGTTGTTCCTGCGTCTCGCCGCGGACGCGGTGTTCGAGGAACAGGTCACCGGGGGACACCTGCGGCGGACGCCGCACGAACTGCCCGGGTACACCGAAGCGCTCGAAACGGCCAAGCGGCCCGTGCGACCCGAACAGACCCCGAACGGGCGGGTCCCGAACGGGCAGACCCCACCTGAGACATCCGGAGGCCGCTCGCGGGGCGAGCTCGACGGTCCCGCGGGCACCGCTGCGACGTGATCGCGCCGGGAGCCGTCCGACGGGGAACGCGACTCGTCGATCCGATGCGGTCACCGACCACCGCGGAAGCCCGCCCCGAGGTCGGCACGGGAAGTCGGCGTTCCCGTTCAGGCACTCTTGCGGGGGATTGCCGAAGTGCCGTTCGCGACGCGCGCCATGATGACGCCGCGCGTGCGTTCCACCACCGACACGGAGGCCGTCCACCCATGACCGGAGCAAACCGCGGCGTCGTCGCCGACACGACCGAGGTGGTCCGCTTGTCCGGGCAGGTCGATGGGCGGCAGGCCGCGCCGGCCGCCGACTGGGCGACCGGT